>CAUVPL010000031.1:0-6288 GCA_963553685.1 uncultured Candidatus Saccharibacteria bacterium | reverse complement strand
ATTTGACTTTTTGTTTTTTACATATTGTAGTATATATTTTTGCTATTCTCATTTTAGAACAAAAAGAGAACAAAGTATCAGGCTGGGTGATACCCCACTTCACTAACCTATATCCCCTATTTATAGAACACTCGTTGATCTACGCGTACATCAAGATATTCTGGGCGTAGTCGCCTCTCATCGATAAAGCGCATAGCCCTGACGGCCTGATCGACCTGTGCCACTGCTACCCTATCGACAGTCATCTTAACTGCATAGCCTTTGCCTTCAATCAAAAATAGCACTTGACGGACGGTATCTTGCGGCAAGACAATTTCTGCAACAGCCAGGTTATGCTTGGCAAATTGCGAAACAGCTTGGCCCAAAAAGCTCAAAAATCGTTGATTGACCACCTCTTGTCCGCCGGACAATGGTGCACCACTTTGGTCTTTGACAGTCAGCTTTGGTGGCGCAAAATAATTACGCTCAAACGTTACGCCCGATTCATCAACAAAATATGTCTTTTCACCAGAGGACCACTGTGCAAGCGGCTGGCGAAATGTTAGTTTTGCAGCCGCTATACCAGCACCGAGCGTCTCTATGCGTACGGTTTTGACTTCTGGCGCGTGAGAAAGGAAGTATTGATGCAATGCGTCTTGGTTGAGAAATAGTTTGAATCGCTCGGCAGGGCGTGAAGCATAATAATCAGTTAAGACCTTCTTATAAGTCGCAGCTTGCTGCCCACTGGCTGTGTCGGGCGTTTGTATGGAAATTACTAGAGACAGCTGGAAAGACAGCAATATCAGCACCACCAAAGCAGCCAAAATCATGCCTATTCGTTGTACAAAGGCTTTCTGCAGATCCTGACGTTTATGGTGAATGGATCGCTCAGAAACCTCGTCTTGCTGCTTTCGAAAGCTACTAATGGTACGGTTGAGCTGGAAGGCGGATGATTCTTTGATGATATCATCACGCATCCGACGTGGGCTGTTGTTGGTCGGCGACCGCTGTTTTGTTTTTTTCCTGCCAAACAGTGACATTTACTGTCGCCTCCCCCGTTTGCCAGCAGCTTCCAAAATCATTTCAGCCATGTCGCCAGCAGCATTTGGCTTGGCAAATTTGAGAAAATTATTACCCAGATCATGGCGAATCTTTGGAGATTTGAGCAGTTTAATCAGTGTGTCGCCCAGTAAATCAGGGTTCTTGTCTAGTTGATCTTCGTTCACAATCACCGCAGCCAGGGCGTCTTGATAAACCTTAGCATTCTTTAGTTGATGGCCAGCCGTCAGCCTGCCATTTGGGATGATGACTGTTGGCATACCCAGCGCTGCCAATTCTAATAGTGTTGTTGCCCCGGCTCGCGCGACGACCACATCCGCAGCCGCTAACGCCTGTGCCATTTGTGGTCCATGCAAAAACGACTCCAAACGCCAACCATCACGACGGTCCAATGCTTTATTCAGCTCGTTGTATTGATGTTGACCTGATATTAAGAACACCGAAGCACTTTCCAGGAGCCTATCACGATTCTTCGCCACTGCATTATTGATGCGCACGGCACCCAAGCCACCACCGGTGACAACAACCAGTGGTCGTGATGGATCGAAGCCCAACCGGGTCTTAATTTCCCGCTTTTCTGCTTCAGCATATGGTCGGAACTTATCTGAAATCGGCACCCCAACATACGTTGCTATCTCAGGAGAGTAGCGATAATACTCGAGCGGTGCGCCAGTACCGATGCGCCTGGCAAATGGCGACAGCAGCCTGTTGGTCAACCCTGGATGAGCGTCAGAGTCATGCAGCACCAATGGAATTCTCAGTAGTCGTGCGGCATAGCCAACTGGCAAGCAAACGTAGCCTCCTTTGATGAAGATGACATCAGGGCGCCACATCAGCAGCTTGCAAAAACTTTGTACAAAGCCAACGATCACTTTACACAAGTCGTACAAGTTAGGAAATAGGATCGAGGGCACTAAATGCTGCAATTTGCTCTCACCGTGATAGCGACGCAATTTACCAGCGGTGATGAATGAAACTGGAATATCATAGCCAGATTCTGCAACCACTTTCTTTGCCGTTGGCCCAAACTTGCGGTCACACCAAAATCGTAAATCGTGCTCTCCCCTGTTCTTCAATTCCTTAAACACGGCGACCACGGGCGTAACGTGTCCGCCCGAACCGCCGCCGACCGCTAAGATCCGCATGGCTATCCTTCCCTTCTATTAATGGCTTGTGTGATGTGTAGCAAGACAGCTGAAAAACTAATCCAAGAGCTGCAGCGATGAATAACATACTGGTGCCACCATAACTCAGCAGCGGCAATGGAATACCAGTCAGTGGCGCCACCCCTGTCATGGCTGCCACATTCAATATCACATGAGAAGCAACCCAGCCAAACACACCGGCCGCCACCAAGCGAAGCCTCGGGTCAGGCAGTCGCGCAGCAATATGCAAGATGCCCAGTAGTAATGCGGTAAATAACCCCAAAATGATCAGTAACCCAACAAAACCAAATGTCTCACCCATGATGGCAAAAATCGAGTCGTTGATGGCTTCGGGCAAATAGCCTGACACCTGCACACTCTTGCCAATACCCAGGCCTAAGATGCCACCCGAGCCAATGGCGATGCGCGCCTGCTGCACGTGATAGGTATTACTGCTGCTGTCCATAGACGAGGCATTTGAATGATCACCCTGAAAGAATGTCATGACGCGCTCCAGACGGTGCGGCGCGATGAGGATAAGCATAACGCCCGCCGCCAGCAGAACGCCCACTATTTTCCAGAGAATATCTGACCGCATGCCTGAAACCACCAGCATGGACAGGACGATGGCAACCAACGCCAGGCCAGTTCCCAGGTCTTTCTGCAAAACCACCACGATGAACATGGCTATCGCTGCCGCAATACCAAGCGGGATGAGCGTCTCTTCCACGTCATTGATCTTACCCTGCCGCATACGTTTGCCCAAAAATCCGGCGATAAACACCAAAATACCAAATTTTAATAATTCAGCCGGCTGAAAACTTCCCAGTCCGCCAAGATAGAACCAGCGGTACGCACCATTGGTTTCCTGTGCAAACGAAACACCCAACATACCCAACGCCACCAGCAAAAAACAGAAGAACAAGCCACCGACAAATAGCCAATTTGCATATTTTTCGGTGAAAATTTTATATGGAATAATAGCACATGCAGCAAACGCCGCAAAGGAAATCACAACGGAAATAAGCTGCTTGTTAAAGAAAAACATATCGCCGTAGTTCGTGCCGTATGCAAAATTCATGACATTGGCTCGTTGCGGCCCCAAAGCATACATCACCACCAAACCCAATAGCAACAACAGGCTGACATATAACGCCACCTGATAGACTGGCCGATGCTTACGAATCGTTCCGGCTGGCACATTGGAAATGGTATTACGCAATATGCCCTCCTGCCAAAGCTACAAGAAAACCGATAAATGCCATCACGCAGCCAATTACCCAAAAGCGCATAGTGATCTTTGTCTCTGGCCAGCCACTAGCCTCCAGGTGATGGTGAATCGGTGCAGATTTGAAGATTTTTCGACCAAACAGCCGCTTGCTAGCAATTTGTAACGCGCTAGAACCTGCTTCGACCACAAATAATAAACCGATGATTGGAAGTAACAGTAATGAATTCGTCAGCATCGCCACCACGCCCAGGCTTGCTCCATAGGCAAAAGCACCAACGTCACCCATGAAGAACCTCGCTGGATAGATATTGAACCACAGGTAGCTGAGCAGTGCGCCAACCACCGTAAAACAAAAGCCAGCCAGCAAGAAGTTTCCCTGCAGGAGCGCAATCACGCCAAACATCACAAAACTGATAGCCAGCAGTCCACCCGCCAGACCATCCAGGCCGTCTGAAATATTGACAGCGTTACCAGTAGCAACAACCGCAAACGCAAACAGCGGTATGATCAGCCAGCCGACCGATAGATCACCATAAAACGGTACGTGAAAGCTACTAACGCCCAATTTGGCAAAGAAGAACCACCCAAGCACCAAGCCGATCAGTGTAATCAGCGCAAACTTAACAGGCGCCCGCATGCCAGCGTCTTTTTTATTGCTACCGAAGATGTTCAAATAATCATCTATCAATCCCACAGCCGCACCACCAACAAAAGCCGCCAGCGGCAACCAGGTTTGCCGGCGGTCTAGGTTAAATAACAGCGTGATCAAGACGATAGAAACTACACCAATGATACCCGCCATCGTTGGGATATGGCGACGTAATTTTTCCTCGTGAAGCTTATCAAACACCTGAAGCTTTTCCCCGGTCACCGCAGAGGTACGTTGTCGTTTCCAGAATTGATATCTATAAGCAAAGAATGTGTAAATTGGCGTCAAAAACATTGCCAGTAAGAACGCCGCCAGACTCAACACAAAGATATAGGTCATTTCGTTGGTTACCGTTTGTATATAGCTTTTCATCTAGGATCTCCTCGGTGATAATTTCAAATACTCAATCATCCAGTTCGAAATATCAGTAAAAATTGGCGACGCGTGCACGCTACCTTCCAGCGCAGCGTGCTTGTTTGGCGCCGATACCCTTATCATTATGACATACTCCGGCTTATCTGTGCCACCAAACCCAACATAAGTACCAGCCGTTTCTTTCATGCTGTATGCACCGTTCACCAAAAGCTCTACCGTACCTGTCTTACCGCCGACAAGATAGCCTGGCTTATCGCCCTTGCCTACCCAAAATGAATGGCGTGTTGTATCCAGCATTGTGCGCATCTGGGTAGACGTCTCCGCGCTCACCGTGTGGCGTAGCGGCTGTGGTTTTGACCACTCGACAGCATCGCCCTTTTTCACCCCGGCGATGATTGTTGGACGGTAGTAGACTCCTCCATTGATGATTGAACAAAACGCCGAGGCGACTTGGATTGGTGTTAAATTCATTCCCTGCCCGAACGTCATATTTGCATACCGAACCTCATTTCCCTCTTGTTCAGTCGGGCTGGTAATCAAACCCTGTGCTTCTGACAGCTCAATCCCCGTCTTCTCACCAAACCCATATTTATCATGAAAGTACTGGTAAATCGTTTGCCGCGCGGCGTTATTGATATACGAACCGTCACCTAATTTTCGCCCAACCGTCACTGTTCCAACGTTGTGCGAGTTGTTTAGTGCTTGCTGCATAGTGGTTGTACCAGTCAAACCGCGCACTGCATTACAAATCTTACGGTCGCCAACTTGGGTACAATCAGTGTTCTGGTAGGTGGTATTTGGCGTAATCGCACCCTTATCAATTCCCATCGCCATGGTGAATGATTTCATGATTGACCCTGGCTCTTGTGGCGTCATGGTTGCGACGTTAATAAACGCAGCTGCATTTTGAACCTTGTTGTACTCGGCAGGATTGAACGTTGGATAATTCGCCATAGCTAACACTCGGCCATTATTGGGATTCATCACTACTACACTGCCCTCGGTACCGCCAGCTTTCTGCAGACCACGTTTGAGGGCTTCTTCAGCATAGCTCTGGACATTGCGGTCAATTGACAGTACTAAGTCCTCACCTGCTTTCGCCTCAATATTCACGTCATTCTTACCTATCATCAGCGGCACATTTCGCACATCCGTCACCGCTCGTAGTAGCCCGTCACTACCCTTCAAGCGCTTGTCCAACGCGCCCTCTACGCCATACTGACCCTCGCCATTTGCATTGACAAAGCCCAGTACCTGTGCGCCCAGAGCTCCTTCTGGATAATTCCGAACCGAGTTGAGCTGGTACAATACGCCTGAAAAATCCTTCTTCTTCATCTGCTCAGCCTGGTCTAGCGTCAAACCGCGCGCCAACACCTCATAGCGCGACTTTTTGTTAGCAAGTCGCCCCTCAGCATTTTCCATGATCTTATCACCAGCTGTCTGACGCAGCGCTTGGATAATCTCATGACGTTGATTATCAGAGACAGTTTGCGGATCAGCCACCACATTAAATATCATACGATTAAGCACCACTGGAGCCGGCGTCTTGCCGTCCATCATGTAAATTTCGCCCCGCGTGGCCGGAATCACCAATGTGCGCTGCTGATTGCGCGCTGCCAACTCAACATACTTACCGTGCTGCAACACCTGCAATTGAAATAATCTCAACACAAAAACTGCCATTATCCCCAGCAGAATAATGGCGAGTAGACTCGTTCGTGATTGCGCAAGTCGCCCCTTCATAGTGCTTCTTAAATTATACCACTTTTGCCTAGTTAGCGTAATCAGTTTGTGACGGTTTACTCATGGCTGACGCCACGTTGCTATTTTTCACTTTATCAAGAGCTGTC
>CAUVPL010000030.1:0-6443 GCA_963553685.1 uncultured Candidatus Saccharibacteria bacterium | reverse complement strand
ATAATATCATATTTTGTAAAAATAGTCAATAAGTTTATCCTCATTAAAGAAGGGCTACTCATACTAGAGTAGCCCCTGACGATATTAGTATCTAAGATCTCTCAAGTCGTTTAGTAGCACTGGCTATTTCTCGTCAACCACCTCACCCTCAACTGGTTCATCCTTGTCAGACTTTTTATCGTCCTTGGACTCATCAGTCTTGTTGTCCTCAGCAGCTTGCTGGTACATTTTGGCGCCAATCGGCATGATAGCATCCTGCAGAGCCTTGATTGCCGCTTCTAGCTCATCTTTGTCATCAGCGTCTTTATGCTTTTCCGCTTCCTTGACCGCTTCGTCAATCGCTTTCTTGTCGTCGTCAGAAATCTTATCCTTGAACTCATCTGGCATTTTCTTTGCCTGGTAGATGGCGTTTTCTAGCTGGTTTTTAGCGTCAACGGTTTCACGCTTTTTCTTATCCTCGTCAGCGTGCAGTTCGGCTTCTTTCTGGGCTTTTTCGATGTCTTCTTTGCTCATGTTGCCAGAGTTTTGGATGGTAATCGATTGCTCCTTGCCAGTGCCTTTGTCTTTAGCAGTCACATTAAGGATGCCGTTAGCGTCGATGTTAAACGTCACTTCAATCTGCGGCATACCGCGTGGTGCTGGCGCGATACCGTCAAGCACAAAGCGGCCCAAGCTCTTGTTGTCATTGGCAAATTCGCGCTCACCCTGCAAGACGTGGATCTCCACTTGCGGCTGGTTGTCGGCAGCGGTTGAGAACACTTCGCTCTTGCTGGTCGGCACAGTGGTGTTACGCTCGATCAGCTTGGTCGATACGCCGCCCATGGTCTCGATACCGAGGCTCAGTGGCGTCACATCCAGCAGCAGCACGTCTTTGACGTCGCCGGCCAACACGCCGCCCTGAATGGCTGCACCGACAGCCACCACTTCATCTGGGTTAACACCTTGCATTGGATCTTTACCGAACAGTTTCTTCACTCGCTCAACCACTGCTGGCATACGAGTCATACCACCAACCATGACGATTTCATTGACATCAGATTTTGATAATTTAGCGTCTTTCAGCGCTTTTTCAACTGGCACGTCCAATCGATCCAACAAATCTTTCACCAAATCTTCCAGTTTAGCCCGTGTCAGGCTCAACTCAAAGTGCTTTGGCCCATCAGCATCAGCGGTGATAAACGGAATATTGACTTCATACTCAGTGACTGTCGATAGTTCCTTCTTGGCCTTTTCCGCCTCGTCCTTTAGTCGCTGCATAGCCGCATTGTCTTTGCGTAGGTCGATGCCTTCTTTAGACTTAAAGTCATCCAAGAAATAGTTAACGATGACGTTGTCGAAGTCCTCACCGCCCAAGTGAGTGTCACCATTCGTAGCTTTCACCTCAAACACACCGTCGCCAAGTTCCAAGATGGAAACGTCAAAGGTACCACCACCAAGGTCAAACACCACGATGGTTTCGTCATTTTTACCTTTTTCTAGGCCGTACGCCAAAGCTGCCGCCGTTGGTTCATTGATGATGCGCTTGACTTCCAGTCCAGCAATTTTACCAGCGTCTTTGGTAGCTTGGCGCTGCGAATCGTCAAAGTAGGCTGGCACGGTGATAACCGCTTCGGTAACTTTTTCACCGAGGAACGCCTCAGCATCAGCTTTAATTTTGCTGAGGATCATGGCTGAAACTTCTTCTGGCGTGTATTCTTTGTCGCCCATTTCTACGGCCACGCCGGTGCCTTTTTTAACAATCTGGTACGGCATGATATCGAGGTCTTTTTGGACTTCCTTGTCAGTAAACTTACGACCGATCAACCGCTTGACACCGTAAATGGTGTTCTTTGGATTGGTCACGCGCTGGCGCTGAGCCACTTGTCCAACCAAGCGCTCACCTTTTTTATTAATCGCCACAACTGATGGCGTGGTACGGTTACCTTCGGCATTAGCGATAACCTCTGGCTTGCCTGCCAGCATATATGCAAAGGCGCTGTTGGTTGTACCGAGGTCAATTCCGATAATTTTACCCATATGATTCCCCTTTCTTGTTTTGATCACATCTGGTTTTCTAATTATATCCATTTTAGCACTCTTTATTCACGAGTGCCAACTACTTCAGTATAAATAATTAGCACTCCCATGTCAAGAGTGCTAATTATAATTATTTGCTAGCTTCTTATAGCTTTTTGCGGATGAACCAGACTCCGGCACCACCAACTGCTACTGCTACCACTGTTACAGCGATAACACTAGCGCCGGTATCTGCCAAGTAGCCGCCCTTGTTGGTCGCCTGAGCGTTCTTGCCAGTACCGTTGGTTGTCGCACCGCCAGGGTTCGTAGGTCCGGCAGGATTACCAGTACCACCACCAACACCAGGGTTAGTTTGCTGTTGGCGCTCGTAGATACCAACTGGATCTACGATAGTGCCGTTCGCAGCCTTATCTTCGTCACCAAAGCCACCGTCAGTCAGATCATATGTCACTGTCGTGTATTTACCGTCAGCAGTTGTGCCAAATGTCACGCGATTAGTGATATCTTCTTTAACAGCACCGCCACTTATCTTAGCCACGGCCAACTGATTATGATCAGCGTAGTGCTTGCTCAAAGTCAGCGTCACGCGCGTTGTGTAGCCGACCTTAGCAGTCTGTCCACTACAGTTGATCGTAAAGCCAACGATGTCACGCAGGACACGACCGTCATGATCATTCGGAGCAGCTGCCACTGCGGCTGAAGCGATGTTGTAACACTGGTTACCAGCTGTAGCGACCGTCACCGTACCACCGCCCGGTTGCGCAACAGTCGCTGAAGTGGTTGGTGTGGTTGGTGTTGGCGCTGGCTTGACAACAACAGCGTTCAGCTTTGCTTGCAGTGCTGCTTTTTTGGCAGGATCTTGCACCTTATTCACCAAGGCCTTAGCGGCATCAACGGCACTTTGTGTTTTATCAGCTTCTGCTTTGGCAACTGCAGCCTGAGCAGCATCCTGAGCCTCTTGCTCTTTTTGCTTGGCACTGGCTACGGCACTGTTGAGGTTAGCAATTGCCGATTGCAGATCTGATGAAGATGGGTTCGCCTGATTCACGACAGCCTTGGCAGCAGCGAGAGCCGAAGCAACTGTCGGATCAGATTTGATGTATGATGGTGTCGCTTCTGCGGCAGTGATAGCTGCTTGCAAGCTTGCTTTATCAATTTTCAGCGCGTCAAGTTTGCCCTGCAAAGCCGTACGTGCATTATCTAACTCAGACACTGAAGCGTTCGTATTATTCACAACTGCTTCAGCTGCCGTAACCTGCGCTTGGAGAGCGGCGATAGTACTACTACTCATGCCGGCAACCGTGGCTGGATCTTTTGCTTTGGCGATCAAGGTCGAGAGAGCTGAGCGAGCGCCAGAAATAGCATTGGCTATGGCGTCAAGCCTTGCTTGAAACGCTGCTTTCTTGCCGGCATCGCCTACCGCATCGACTTTGGTCTTAGCAGCGGTAACATCAGACGGACGCTTTGTCGATTCAGCATTGGCTACTGCTGCTTCAGCCGCAGCGACCTTTAATTCCTCTTCACTTGGACCAACTGGTGCATTACCAGCTGCATAGACAGCTCCACCATAGGCGACCGCAACAACTTTCGAACCATCAGCTGACCCGGTCACCGATGACCAGTTTGGTACACCGGCAGACGTCTGAACGACCCAGTTCGCGCCAGCGTCAGTAGATGTATAGATATGCCCACCACCACCGACGACCGCTGAAAGCCTTTGGCCATCATCAGAGATAGTGACTGCGGTCCAGTTGTGTGGCCCGTCAACTGCACGCTCAGTCCAGTTCGCACCAGCGTCAGTAGAGGTGTAAATTCTGCCACCAGTCGCTGTTGCTACCAACTTATTACCGTCAGCGGAGCTGGCAACTGCTGACCATTTACGAGAGCCAGAACTTGCCCGTGCGGTCCAGTTTGCACCAGCATCGGATGAGGTAAAGACTGTGCCATCCTCAACCGTTGCTACCAACTTGTTGCCATCGGCGGAGCTGGCAACTGCTGACCATTTACGAGAGCCAGAACTTGCCCGTGCGGTCCAGTTTGCACCAGCATCGGATGAGGTAAAGACTGTGCTGTCTTTGGCCACAGCTACTAGCCTGTTGCCATCGGCGGAACTAGCGATTGCCGTCCAGTTGTGAGACCCAGGGACACCACGTGCGGTCCAGTTTGCACCAGCATCTGATGAGGTAAAGATGTAACCACCCCAGTCGTATAGTGCGGCCAGTTTAGTACCATCAGCAGAGCTGGCAACTGCTAGCCAGTTGCGGTCGCCTGCCCCAGGGCGCTCAGTCCAGTTCGCACCAGCGTCGGATGAGGTGTGAATCTTACCGCCCCAGGCTGCTGCGACCAACTTACTGCCGTCAGTAGACCCGGCGATTGAGGACCAATTTCGAGAACCTGCCGCATCACGCTTGGACCATGCGACACCCGTGCTTGGCCCTGACGCCTCAACTGGTTGTGTTCCCGCACCCTTTTGAAGGACCCGAACATAGTCAACTAGCACTGTTTGTTTTGGAAAATTGTCTGAGTCAGCTATTGGTTTTTGATCTGCATCTCTCTCCACATAGTCATTCAAGATAAAACGCCATCCCTCATCAAACGTTCTTTTGATCAATGATGCGTCAGCTAATTTTGTCAGAGGAGCAGCTGGCGTACGTTCAATTTCCTTGCTGTCAGTGGGGCTGGCGTGATAATGATATGCGGTGATTGGCTTGTTATCCACGAAATATTTAACCGTCTCACCATCATACTCGACCGCCCAGGTGTGCCATTCATAGGCCAATGTGCCTGGTTTGGAACCTACTCGGTGCTCATCGCTGTGGATAATCCTCCTGGTTCGCCAGCCATTTTTCCAATTACCAGAAACGCCATGATGGTAACAGGTAGCATGCGTACTTGACCAGGTGTATGCCGGCGTGTAGGAGTACCATTCGATGATATCCAGCTCACCATATGGGTCATTAGCATTAGGATTATCATTACAATTCCGCAATGAGACACCATTAACCATCCACAGTGATGGCCGTGTACCGTTTTTTCCATTCCAGTTAAATTTGGCGCGAATCTCAGCGCGGAAAGGTTTTGTACCATCCACCACCTTAGTCTTATTCGTCACCCGACCGCTGAGGTATCGTGTCATCTTACCACTTGGACATGGTGTTTCGCTAGCATTAGAGTCATTCATCGGTTCATCAAGATTGGCGACACAGTGACGCTGTGTTTTCAGCTCCAGATGGTCATTATCAACGACATTTACATTGCTTGGATTGTAAGCTAAGTGATTATTGCCATAATTATCCTTATTTTGCTTAAATACATCCCATTTATCTGAGATCGAGGCTCCTTTAAATTCCTCACTCCACACGACACCCCATTGACTCGCGTTAGTGTTACCGTTGTACAATAAAGCCAACAGTAAAATACCGCCAGCTGATATTAGTGCTACGAATAAACGTTTTACCATCCCCTTTTTCTCCCCGTGTTTATGTTAAAAACTCTTGGCCAATATTATAACGTCAATGTTTTTTATTTGCAAGTGTTGTTGTAAATAAGACTACGGAGAACTGGGGGTAGTATCACATAAATTATTGCCGTGTCACCTTGACCATTGCGTCGCGAATCACCGCACCGTCCAGGGTATAGCCAGCACGTAATTCCTCGGCCACAACTTCTTTTTCACCCTCCACCTCTTCGTCAAACTGGACCGCTTGATGTAACTCGGGATTAAATGACGAACCAGGCTTGGAATCAATTTTCTCTAGGCCAATTTCTTTCAGCTGCTTGTCGAGCTGCTTACCAAGGCCAGCCACACCCTTCGCCCAGGCATTATCCGCTAGTTCTTCCGGCACATTAGTAATCGCTCGCTCAATCGTATCAATCACTGGTAATAATTTCATCACCGACTTGGCCTGACCCATACTGTGCGCTGACTGTTTTTCCGCCTCGACACGCTTGCGATAGTTCTCGAAATCCGCCCGCGTCCGCTGCAAATCCAAGGTCAACTCTCCCAATTGCTGTTCTAAATCTTCAGCTTTTTTAGCCTTACTTTTCGTCATTTTTTCCTCCTTCTAAACGGCCAAAACGGCTTGTCGCCATATGTGCAGGGAAAGAGCACGATCATAGCCATGAAAATAATAATCAAAATAATCACCACTAGCCACGTTGGCAAGCCGCTCAGTAGTCCGCCGATCCACTCAGCCATTACAATACCTCCTCCAACATCGCACCCGTTCGCCTAACCAGCTCCATCGTTCGACGGTAATTCTGCCGAGTCGGACCAATCACGCCGATGTAACTATTATTACTAAACTGTGAACAAAACCTACTAATAATCAACGTGGCACCAGAACTTTTGCCAATCGGATTTTCACTGCCGATAAACACATTCAACGGCTCATTTGGTGCCGCCTCACGTAACCACGGCTCAATAT
>CAUVPL010000029.1:0-6488 GCA_963553685.1 uncultured Candidatus Saccharibacteria bacterium | reverse complement strand
ATCACCTCGGCATGCAAACACCATATTATGAAGAGAAAATTGCCGGCGCTCCCTACCAACGAACCGTCTATAACACCTTCATCAACCCTGCCGTTCAGCCAACTCGCACCACCAACCGCCAATTTGCCACCTTTGACATGTACCCATCAACCTTGGCAGCACTGGGTGTGACAGTGGATGGTGACCGCATGGGGCTGGGTACCAATTTATTCTCAAATCGACAGACACTGGTTGAACAGTTTGGTGGTATCGATCAGCTTAACGCTGAGCTCACCAAACGCTCAACCTACTACGAACGAAAAATCTTAAGCAGTTCGTAAGTATAGCACCTCATTCTGCCTCTTGCCGCAACGTAATAATACGGGGCTCAGCCCAAAGAAAAAGGAGGACCACATGCCACCAACCATGAACCAAGAAGAAACCACCAAGCCGCTCGAGCAGTTTGGGACGGACATCACGGCACTGGCACGCGAAGGCAAGCTCGACCCGGTCATCGGCCGGGATGAGGAAATTCGCCGTACCATGCAAATCCTCAGCCGGCGCACCAAGAACAACCCCGTACTCATCGGTGAGCCGGGCGTCGGTAAAACCGCCATCGTCGAGGCCTTAGCGCAGCGCATCGTTAAAGGCGACGTACCGGCGTCACTGAAAGACAAGCGGCTGATTTCCTTGGAAATTTCTAGTTTATTGGCTGGAGCGAGTTTTCGCGGCCAATTCGAAGAGCGCCTGAAAGCAATTTTGAAAGAAGTTGAAGAAGCCGCCGGCGAAATTATTTTGTTCGTTGATGAAATTCACACCATGGTCGGTGCCGGCAAAACCGAAGGCAGCATGGACGCCGGCAATATGCTCAAACCCGCCCTGGCACGCGGTAAACTACACATGATCGGCGCGACAACCTTGGCAGAATATCGCCAGCATGTCGAAAAAGACGCAGCCCTAGAGCGGCGCTTCCAGCCGGTCTATGTCGGCGAGCCGAGTTTTGACGACACCGTGGCAATTTTGCGCGGCTTGAAAGAAAAATACGAGGTGCATCACGGCGTTAAAATCTCTGACGATGCCATCGTGGCGGCGGCGCGGCTGTCCACTCGCTACCTGCCTGATCGCTTTTTGCCTGACAAGGCCGTTGACCTCCTGGATGAAGCAACCAGCGCCCTGAAAATGCAGCTCGAGAGTGTGCCAATTGCGCTAGATCGGCTGAATAACCGCCGCTTGCAACTGGAAATTGAAGAAGCCGCGCTGAAAAAAGACAAATCCGACCACGCCAAAGCCCGCACAGAGGAAATCAAGCAGCAAATCGCTGACCTTCGGGCTCAGGCCGAGGTGATTGACAATAAATGGCAGCACGAAAAGGACATCCTCCAGACTGTTAACACCGCTACTGAAAAAATGGATAGTCTGCGCTCGCAACTGGAAATCGCCGAGCGCGACGCCGATCTGGCCACCGCCAGCCGCATCAAATACGGCGACTTACCAGAGCTAGAGAAAAAGCTGGCTGCCGCCCGCCAAGAACTAGCCGCCATTCCACAGGCCGATCGCCTGCTGCGCGAAGAAGTGACCCCTGATGACATCGCCAGCGTGGTGGCGCGCTGGACGGGCATACCGGTGGAGCGGCTGATTGAGACCGAATCCAGCAAATTGACCAAATTAGAGGAACATATCAGCACCCAAGTGATTGGTCAAGACAAAGCCATCGCCGCAGTCGCCAGTGCCATCCGCCGCTCGCGCGCTGGCCTCAGTGATACCAACCGGCCAATTGGTTCCTTCCTCTTCCTCGGCCCGACAGGCGTGGGCAAAACAGAGGTGGCCCGCAGCCTGTGCCGCGAATTATTCGACGACGAACATGCCATGATTCGTATCGATATGAGCGAGTACATGGAGCGTCACGCCGTGGCCCGCCTGATTGGCTCGCCGCCAGGCTATGTCGGCTACGACCAAGGCGGCCAACTCACCGAAGCGGTGCGCCGCCGCCCCTATAGCGTGGTACTATTTGACGAAATCGAAAAGGCCCATGCCGACGTCTTCAACGTACTCCTCCAGGTGCTCGACGACGGCCGCCTGACCGATGGCCAGGGGCGAACAGTCGATTTTTCCAACACAGTCATCATCATGACTAGCAATGTCGGCTCACAGGCGATTATGGACTTTTCTGGCGACGATTTGTCGGCGTTGGATAATCAAATGCTTGAGGTGCTCAGGCAGCACTTCCGGCCAGAATTTCTTAACCGCATTGATGACATTGTTATCTTCGACCGCATTCGACCAGAGGCCATGCGAGCAATTGTCGATGTCCATTTGACCAAAGTTGCCCGCCAAGTCAAAGACAGCCGCGACATCACGCTGGAATTTGACGAGAGCGTCCGCGACATGTTGGCCCGCGACGGCTATGACCCGGCCTTTGGCGCCCGGCCGCTGAAGCGCTTGGTGCAAAAGCGGGTGCTTGACCCGCTGGCGCTGGAGCTGATCGACGGGCGAATTCATGATGGCATGGCGGTGACTGTCAGCGTCGCTGATGACCGGGTGACCTTCCACTAATAATTCCCCTCATTCCTATCAATCACGGATACCTGCTTTCTGTGCGATTTGGGCCATTCAACGCTGCGCTCATAATATAAAAAGCATCCCAGCCACCAACTGGAACGCTTTTCGATAGATTATCCTCAGACCGGAGACACGCTACTCGGTTTGGTTAGCCTCCGCCCGCGTCAGCTTGTCGACCATCGGCAGGATCAAGTAAATACCGATGATGGCCGCCGCCAGGCCGATACCAATGATGGCAAAGTACGTTGGCGTCAACACCGGCTTCAGCGTCGTCGAAAACATTTTTGTGAACACTGCCCCCGTCCAAACACCAATACCACACGACAAGATTGAAGTGATGACGAGCGGCGCCACCGACTCAATCATCACCAGGCGCTTCAATTGAGCAAGGCGCATGCCGCCCAGTCGCAAGGTGTACAGCGAACGGCGACGCTCCATCAACCCACCAATCGTCGAGACGATCAGGCTCGCCACTGCCACAAACAGTGTCACACCGATGCCGATATATGCTAGGTCAGCAAACTCGCGAATTGTCGGGTTGATATGTGGCTTTTTGGCGTCCGTACCGCTCACTACATAGGTCAGATCATACTGATTGGCGTGCGTCATCACCATGGTCCGTAATTTCTCAATATCATCGTCTGATGTTAGCGCTACCAAATATTCTTTGGCGCCGTTCATATCGACTGTATCAGTAATCAGCGATACATCTTTGACCACCGGCTTATTAAAATTTAGCAGGGCAAATTGGTCAGGCCGAGCGTTGGCTGGGCAGGTGTGCTCAGTGTACCTCGCCACATCCTGGCAGCGAATTGCATTGCCATCCTCACGCGGATACATCGGCACCACCGACGTGACGTACGATTTCTGCTGCAACCGCTCCGCCATATCACCTGGTAGCGACTGACCGATGACAACTGCCGTACCACGTTTTAGCTGAGAAAAACCATTATCCTTGACGACTTGAGCGTTTAACCCTTCAATACCACTGGTTGCCGTCAAGTAAAAACTACCCGCAAACAGCGCCAGCACCACCCCACTCACACTACGGAAAACCGTTCGCGAATGCACCGCCGTACGTTTACCAGCGATCAGCATTGAACCATTATTAGCCCAGCGCGCTGCCAGCAGCGACAGCTTATTCGTCAGCCAACCACCAGCCAGAACGAGCCCGAACATCACCAGTAGTAGCGCCGCCAGCAGCAGCATAGATGGAATAGCTGATTCTTTATGTGCCGTCAACCAGTCCAGTCCCGGCTTTGACGACAACCAAACAAAGATAGCGATACCAGTTGCCGGTACCAGCGCCCGCCATCCGCGTAGTTTCTTCACCTTCTCAATTGAGCGTGACACACCCAGTGGCGAAATTTGCGCTCGGCGCATCCGTCGCCAGTTAACAAACGTCGTCAGGCCCAATGTCAAGCCAATAATCAAGGCGTATTGCCCGCCAGTCAACGCTAAATCACTAGGATTAAACCGCATCCCGCTCAGCTTGAAAGCTTGTAGCGGCGCTTGTAATAGCCCAAACGCGCCCAGGCCAATCACCACGCCGACCACGGATGCTAGCAGCGACTCCAAGAGCAATATCCGCGTCACCTGCCGCTTGGTCGCGCCGATCAGCCGCAAGGCAGCGTAGCGTTTTTCGCGCTGTGCCGCACCCAGCTGTGTCGCCACTGATACAAAAATGACGATTGGAAACAATAAGATGGTTGCACCAATACTAAGTATGATAATAGAGCCAGGATCCAGGCTAACTTCTGATGTTAGTCCATTCGCGTCTGTGCGGTAGACATGAGCAAAGTAGGAAGTTTGCCCCTGAGCTTTCGTCACATCATCACTCGCTGCCACTTCATCAGCACTCGCACCGCGCACCATCATCAGTGCATCCGGGCTGGTAGTATATTCACGAGGAAGTACGCCTAAGTATTTGGTATTTTTACCGAAACGCGCCAAAATATCGTCCTCAGGATGCTGAGCAACCGCGTCAGCCAACGCCTGTGACAGATAGTACTCACCAGGACCTGGCGTTTTCAGCTTGGCAAACTGCGGCGACTTCGTCGTACCATACATTGAATAAGCCTGGATAAACTGGCCGCGCCATTTTGACGCATTACCAAGTCGCTCTACACTACTAATTCTCAGTGGCTCGACGCCATCAATCGGTTGTTGAGAAGCCTCATGGTGTGCTGCCAAACTGATGACTGAGCCCCCAGTACGCCCCATGATGCCATTAACCCCAGCCGTCAAGCAACACACCAGCATAATCCCCAGCGCCACCGCCGCTGTCGTCAGCCCCAGACGCGCGAACGACTGACGGCCAGACTTTTGTAATAACATCCAACTAACGCTCATCAGACAATCCTCGCCTTAGCTTTATCAGCCCTCGTCTGTACTGGGTTTACCGCTGCCTCAGCGCCAGAAATCTGCCCGTCACGGACGATGATTTCCCGGTCAGCGTAGGCAGCAATCGTTGGCTCGTGCGTCACCATGATGACTGTTGTGCCGTGCTCTTTGGCGGTTTTAATGAACAATTCCATGACCTTTTCTGAGTTCAGGCTATCCAGCGAACCAGTCGGCTCATCAGCAAACAGCACTTTTGGCTCAATCACCATGGCTCGGGCAATCGCCACGCGCTGCATTTGTCCGCCCGACAATTCGCCGAGCATACTGTCGGCTTTATCCCCCAACTCAACATTGTTCAGCCATGATTTCGCCCGTTGATAGGCCTCTTTACGTTTGACGCCGTTCAGTAGCAGCGGCAGCGCCACATTGTCAAGCGCTGTCAGCTCCGGCACCAACTGCCCAAACTGAAAGACGAAGCCAAAGCTGGTGCGCCGCAATATACTGCGCTTATCATCATTCAGTTTGTCAATCCGCTGGCCGTCGAACTCAATTTCACCACTATCAACCTTGGTGATCGCCGCCAAGCTGTGTAGCAGTGTCGACTTACCAGATCCCGACGGACCCATAATCGCCAGCACCTCACCCGCCTCGACGTCCAAGCTGACACCGCGCAGCGCCTGTGTTTGCCCAAACGACTTTGTAATATTTTTAGCGCTAATCATTGGTTTGCTCATGTAAAATTTCCTCCTTGAGCCGCGTTAACCGCGAAATAGTTAATTCAATCCAGCGCAAATCCGCCTCCAAATGATACAGTGCATGATCAATCAGCAGCATGTCCGACAAATTACTATCACGCCGCTGCGCTGTCAGCTCGCGCATCCGTTGGATGTGCGCCTGCCGTTGATTATCCAAATACGGTGATGCATCGCCATCCTTCAGAATGGCTAGCACTGCTTTGATGTACATCGTCGCTTGTAGTTGTGGCGACGGTGCTTCTGGTGATTCCAGCCATGCTTGCAAATCCTGCTTGCCCTCATCGGTAATCTCATACCGAACCCTATCCGGCCCGCCTGATTCGCTGGTATCAGTAATTTCTTTGACTTTGTTGTCGCGTTTGAGCCGCGCCAGAGTTGAATATATCTGACCGGTTAAAATTGGCTTGTCCTTGCCAAAATAGCCGTCATATTTTTTCTTTAACTCATAGCCATAATTTGACTCTTCCGCTAAAAAACCTAACAGGGTATATTGAACGCTCATACTCTTACTATACACCCGGTGTTTAGTTATTGCAAGAGTTTTATACACTCAGTGTATAGTTTATTCTGACAACTAACCTCACCAGAATGCATACTATTATGCAATTTTGACGTATAATGGATGCATGGTTCAATTTTGCCGAGTATACAACAAGCAGCAGTCCGTCAAGTCGGCCATGGTAGGCGTTGGTAAAATTATCAGCTTACCGCCCTACTTACTACTGGCGATTGTCTTATTTGTGCTGTTTGCACTCATCATTTTCTTTGCCATCAACGCCAATTTTTACGGCCCGCTGATGATGTCGCGACTACCAATATTAGACAAAATCTCCCTTCTTGGAACTATGTTCA
>CAUVPL010000028.1:0-6731 GCA_963553685.1 uncultured Candidatus Saccharibacteria bacterium | reverse complement strand
TTTTTTTATTACCCTTCATGTAGACCTCCTTATAATCAAAAGACGCCCCAAAGGGCGCTTGAAAACTAAAATAATTGGCATGTTGACTGGCGGTGTGTAATCACAAACCATATGCAGTTATTATAACTTATGGTTCTTGCAATGTCTATTGCATGCTTGGTTTATTTTTATGTGCGTTATACATCTCCCGCATCAAGCTTCTCGCCGTGCTATACTAAAGCAAATGCGACGGCAAATTATATCCTTTTCTTATGGTCATCATACCATATCATGCGAGATACTTTTTACGAGTGATGACATGTCGTTTGATACAATTCTTTTCCTTGGCAGTGGCCAGGTTGACCAGGTATTTCACCGGGTAGCCCAAATATGCCCACCCGACATCGCCGTTGTTCAAGGCGCGCCCCACTGGCTTATCACCAAAGATAATGCCAATGATTTTATGGCAGCCTTCATCAAACAAGCCCTTAACTATTTGTTAGCACACACTCAAACTCCGCGGCTTCACATCATCGCTGAGTCACAAGCCGCCCCGCCGACAATGTTTTGTTGTGCACAACCAAATTACATGTCACGTCTCAGGAATTTAATATTGATCCAACCGCTCGGGCTAACAAGTAGTCACTATCAGCGACACCGACATATCATCAGACTATTCCGACGACGTATGGCAAAAAATATATTGCATCAATTCGGATCGCTTCTCACTGACAAACATATGCGGCGCAATTATCGCACCGTCATGAAGCGAGTTAACCTGACCGATACCATAATTCAGCACCAATTTGTCCATGGATTATCTGTTAATAGCTTTAGCGATCTTCAGCAGATTCATCATCATAATCACCATATTGTTATCATATCGGGGAAGCATGACGCGCTATTTCCACCTCGTGTCATAAAACAAAATCTTACCAAACGTCAATTACCAATCCCTGTAATCCGCGTACCTGGCGTAGCTCACTCATCACTGGCCACGCGCCAAGGTCATCGGCTGCTCACAATCGCCCTCGCTCGTCGACCGCGAGCCACGCACATCGCCACCACCAACACACCGACCAGCCGCGATACCAATGACGTATCATCCGCGCCAGATTGAACTGTCGCCGTAGCTTCCTCTTCCGGATTCAACCGACTATCATCCATCCATAAGCCCAATGATGGATGATGTTTGACAATCAGGAAATCATCCGCGGCATTGACTTCGCTGCCATAACCATACCCAGCAGCCGCATCGTCAGCCACCAAATCATCTTGTTCGCTCAGTTCTGTTTCTGCCATCTCGGCCACCCTGTCAATGACGACAGGATCTTCTTGCTCTTCAAACAAATCACCACTTTGTTCTGTGTTGCTACCGTCCATAGCCATAGCCTCGAGTTCACTACCCCCAAGCCACACGTCGTTTCCTTCCGGTATTGTCGTAATTACATTATCCCGCTTCTCACAAGGCAAACCATATTCCTCTGACGCTTGTACCGGCACATCGTCTAATGTAACACCAGACACCGGTTCAATAGCTGACGAAACAGGAACCATACTCTGCTCCACCAGCCCATGGTCATCCTTGGTGATTTCGGGCACTAATGATGCCTGGAGATTATCCAACAAATCCACAGGCTCAATTTCAATCTCATCAGTCACAAAAACTTCCGGATCATCAATTTCTTCACTTGCCACAATCGTCGGTTCCATTAACGGCTCCGCTATCACTGCCTCAGCCAAAGGCGCTTCTGGCTCCGCCACTGACGACTGTTCAACAAAGAATACCACATCCTCCTCGGCCCACACTTCTTCGTCACTATCACAGGAGCGCCTCTCCATCACCGCATCGTCAAACTGCTCGACTAGGGAAGTCGGCGTTTCATAAACCGTCTGATCCACTACCGCTTCCTGATTACTATCCTGCGGTGGATCGGTCCAAAGTTCATATTCAGCAACGACAGTTTCGGCAGGAACAATTGGAGTCAGTGCTTCTGGCTCAATTGCGGCATTCTCCGTCGGTACCACTTCCACCACCTCGTGCACCACCGCAATGTCAACAACAGCGGATTGTGTTGAGTTATGATCAGCCGCGGGCTCCTCGCCTACAGAAGGCACCTCCTCACCATATTCAACATAATCTTGAATTGGCGACGTCATGACCGCCGGCTGATTAGGCTGCTTGTTTGCTGGCATTGACGCTTCCACCGCAACCAGTTCTTTGGTAGGTGTTTCATGTTTCGCATCTTCCGTCGGCACATTAACCGGTGTGTCCGACATCTGGACAGAGGACTCCTGCTCAGTAATTGGTGGCGCGCTCTTTTCTTCTGATTCACGCACCGCGTGGTAGCTATTGTCATAATCTCCTGCATGATCGGCCATGGTATTATCTGGTGGCGTTTCTCTTGATGACACATTCTCGACAGCAGACACAACTGGCTTAGTTTCAACTGCCATTAACGTTGGCAAAACCACTGTATCTTCCAGTGTTAGTTGCTCACTTATCTCAGTCGGTTCATCAAGGACAGGATTAGTAACTTGCGGCTTTGCCGCATAATCATCTACTCCCGCATCCTTCACAACTTTAACGGTAGTCTCCGCTGCCTTACAATCTTCCTCATCATGAACAGTACTCGTCTGCTCTTTAGAGCCGTCATCTTCCTCTGTTACATTTTCACCATCCAGAGCCGCCTCCATCACATTAGGGCTTACTGCTTGCGGCACTTCTTCAGTTTGACCCAAGTCGCCAGCCGCATCAGTTTCTGTCACCACCTGCGCCCAGACAATCTCACCCGGCGCTTCGTCCTCTCGGAGTAATTGCTCCAAGGTGCTCAGCTGCTCTTCGGGCTGAAGGTTATTATTTTTCTCCATCATTGCGGCTTGACGATCTTGACATAATCCTAAGTTGACACAACCAAAACACGCCGCGCTGCCAAAATTTCGACAACGCTCAGGATCAATCGATACAGAGTATTCTTCTGTCTTATTGTCGGATATAGTAACGTCAAGCTCCGCTTTACCGCCAGCCACCGCCACCAAATCAAGCTGACCCGCACCATCAGCCACCACTTCGCCAATGCCAGATGCAAATTTCTCACCATCAGCACCGTCTCTCAACGACGAAAACACATCAAAACCATCACCGTCAATTCCTGTCGGTGATAATTCTGCTGTAGTCGTCGCCCCAATCATTGCTCAAAAAACGTCTCCGTTGAAATATGTAATTCATCGACACCAGCGGCGGTTAGTTTTTGCCAAACATCGCGTACAAATGGCAAGCTGCCGCAGACCAGAAAATGCGCCTCACTCGGCACTTCACCAACAATCTTTGCCACCTCAAACCGCCCGTTATGCCAGCCGTCCTTCTCCTCAACGTGCTGACGCGTGCTAAATTTTTTGACGGCAATATTTGACGCTGATAACTCTTCCGAGAAAACCATATATTCTGGCGATTTTTGACTCAAATAGAGAAAGGTCGACTGCTGGGCGTCCGCCAAAATACTCCAAATCGGACTGAGCCCACACCCCGCCGCAATGCCGACCAATGGCCGCTCGGTTTGCGGGTTGAAATCACCGTACGCCCGGCTAATGTGTAATGTATCACCAACATGACGCGAACACAAATAGCTCGAGAATTCACCGCCCACATTTTTCACGGTAATTGACATCAGCTCCTCACTCGGACGCGAGGAGATGCTATAGGCCTTACCTTCACGCACCTGACTGCCATCGATAAACACCGTGATGTATTGCCCCGCCATAAAGTCAAACGGTCGCGCAACATACAGCGTCGTCACCTCGGGGTTTTCCTGGCGCACCCGCACAATTTCAACAGTTAGTGAATCACGCATTCGTCAACGTACCTTTCCATTATATTTTGGGCGGCTCTGAATTCCTCATCAGTAAACGTGTGATAATTCGCAAATTTCGGACTAATCGTCGTGCCAGTGCGAAAATGCTGCAAGGCAAATCGCTTGGCGCCTTTGACTAGCTCGCCAATCTTTTCAAAATCCGCTACCTCCAGCTGCTCGCGAACGATGGTCGTCCGAAATTCATGGCCAATTCCCGAATCAATCATCAGCCGCACGTTATCCTTGATAGCCTCCAGATCAATCGGCCGGGCCGCAATCTCCACGTATTTTTCCAGCGGCCCCTTGACATCCATGGCGATAAAATCAATCGTTCCCTCCTCGATCATGCCCCGCACCATGTCAGGATGCGTGCCGTTGGTATCCAGCTTGACATCAAAGCCGAGGCTCTTGATCATCCGGCACAGCACCGGCAAATCCTCGTTAACCGTTGGCTCGCCACCAGAAATCACCACGCCATCCAGCTTGCCAATGCGCGATTTTAGGAATATCATCGCCTCCTCGACCGGAATACTCGGTGCCAAGCGTTCGGGCAACACCAGCTCCGGATTATGGCAATAGCCGCAGCGCATATTACAGCCAGAGAGAAACAGCGCTGCCGCCACGTGCCCCGGATAGTCCACCAGCGACAGCTTCTGAATCCCACCAATCGACACCTTAAGCTGGGACAGCGACGGCGTTGACTCGCTGGTGTTCGGCGGCATCGTCATAATGCTCCCTCATGTCAAATTCAGCTTGCTTGCCCTTGTTCCACTGGGACGTCGGACGCAAGAAACCAACCACGCGTGAGTAAATTTCAGTCGTTTCATTACAGCTTGGACAGGTTGGATGCTCACCAACCAAGTAACCGTGATTCTTACAAATACTGAAGCTTGGGCTGAAGGTGAAGTATGGCAGTTTGTAATTTTCACAAATCGTTTTGACCAGTTTTTTCAGCGTCTGCGGATCATCCATGCGCTCACCCAGGAAGAAGTGAATCACTGTACCGCCCGTGTATTTAGTCTGCAAATTATCTTGTAAATCCATCAGCTCAAACAAATCGTCAGTGTAGTTGACCGGCAAGTGGCTGGAGTTAGTGTAGAACGGATGTTTAACTTCCGCACCCAAGCCATTGGCAAAGTGTGCTCGGTCAGGGAAACTAGCCTTGTCAAGCTGCGCCAAGCGATAGGTCGTACCTTCAGCTGGTGTTGCCTCTAGGTTGTAGTTATTGCCCGTTTCTTTCTGGTACTCCACCAAGCGGTCGCGCATAAAGTCAAGCGTTTTCTCGGCAAACGCCTTACCCTTCTCGGTGCCAATGTCAACACCCAGCAGGTTCAACGCAGCTTCATTTGTACCGATCAAACCGATGGTCGAGAAGTGATTTTTCCAGTATTGGTTAAATCGCTGCTTGATGTTGCGCAAGTAAAACTTAGTGTATGGATAAAGGTTAGCGTCAGTCAATCGCTCCAGGACCTTACGCTTAGTCTCCAGGCTATCTTTCGCCATATCCATGAGTTCGCCTAGGCCCTTGAAGAACTCTTTCTCGTTCTTTGATTTCAGTGCCAAACGTGGCAAGTTGATCGTCACCACACCAACTGAACCAGTCATTGGGTTTGAGCCGAACAGTCCACCGCCGCGATATTCCAGCTGGCGATTATCGATGCGCAGGCGACAGCACATTGAGCGCGCGTCCTCTGGATCCATGTCAGAATTGATGAAGTTTGAGAAGTATGGAATGCCGTATTTAGCACTGGCCTCCCACAGGCTTTCAATCACTGGATTATCCCAGTTGAAATCTTTGGTGATATTGACCGTTGGAATTGGGAAGGTAAAGACGCGGCCGTTAGCATCACCCTCAGACAACACCTCCAGCAGCGCCTTGTTGAGCATATTCATCTCTTCTTGGTATTCGCCATAAGTGGAATCCTGCATTTCACCGCCGATTATCACTGGATTATCAGCCATGTGTTTTGGACACTCCAGATCAAGCGTAATGTTGGTAAACGGTGTTTGAAAACCAACTCGTGTTGGCACATTGACGTTGAAAACAAATTCCTGCAGTGCTTGCTTAACCTCATCGTAGTTCAATTTATCAGCGCGAATAAATGGCGCAAGCAGTGTATCAAAATCAGAAAATGCCTGAGCACCAGCCGCCTCACCCTGCAAGGTGTAGAAGAAGTTTACCACCTGACCCAAGGCTGAGCGGAAATGTTTAGCTGGCTTAGACGCCACCTTGCCGGCAACACCCGTGAAACCTTCTTTCAGCAGATCAGTCAAATCCCAACCAACACAGTAAACACTGAGGAGATTCAGGTCGTGAATATGTAAATCACCTTCTTTGTGCGCCTGACCGATCTTTGGTGTGTAAATTTTGTCCAGCCAGTAAGTCTTCGTAACTTCCGCCGATACGTAATTATTCAACCCCTGTAGGCTGTAGCCCATGTTGGAGTTCTCATTTACCTTCCAGTCCAGGTTACCAATATATTGATCGATTAAATCAACATGTGCGTTAGATGTAATTTCGCGCAATTTTTTGTGCTGGTCACGGTAGATGATGTAGGCCTTGGCAGTTTTCTTAAACTTAGAATCAATCAACGTATCCTCGACGATATCCTGGATATCTTCAACGTCTGGTAATTGTTTTTGGTTGCGAGCTTCCAGTACCGCCAATACTTTTTCGGTCAGTTCCTTGGCTGTTTTTTTGTCAAATTCGCCAGTCTCCAAACCCGCTTTTTCAATGGCTTTTTCGATTTTTTTGCGATCAAATTTGACGGTGCGACCATCACGTTTTTTGATTGATTTGTACATACCCCTCCTTATTATGACAGCAACAAACAGACCCCAACCTCCCCACGGGGTGTGTGTTGCAAAAAAATGTTATTTATTTTCTAAAAACACCATATA
>CAUVPL010000027.1:0-6955 GCA_963553685.1 uncultured Candidatus Saccharibacteria bacterium | reverse complement strand
GCTTGAGCAGCTGTACTTCCTTGGGCTTGAGGTGCGCATCACTGTCATCATAAAACCCTTGATAGGCCGCAAAATCCACCGAGGCCAGGCCGCGCTGCCACAAGGTTTTTTTGACAGACTGCTGGCGGCGAAGTAGCGCTCTAATTCGCTTTTCCAAAATCACCAGCGAAAATGGCTTACTCATATAATCATCCGCCAGCTCGTCAAAACTGGCAACTTGCGTCGGCTCATCATGCAATGCCGTCAGCATGAGTACTGGCACGTCGCTGGTCTGGCGAATTTGATGCAACACTTCAATGCCGCTCATCCCCGGCAACATGATATCGAGGATAATCACATCCGCCCCAGCAAACCTCTGCAGCGCTTCCTCACCACTGGTCGCCGTCACCACCGTAAAGCCGCGCTGGCGGAGGAATTGTTCGGTGCCAGTACGAACTGCCGGCTCGTCTTCAACAAGGAGGATGTTCACCGCTCGTACACCCGTACGTACATGTCGTACAATTCTTTTTTGTGTTGCTTCACGGCCTTGTCCCCTGGCCATATCAATTCATGTCCAACGCCCATGTGCGCTGGTGTCGTTTCGTTTGTAAACGTGGCGCCACTGTTTTTAGTCATCTTTTCTGCAATGTCACTTGCCATGGCACCGTCAATCAAACGGTCCTCACTACCGATGATCAAACCAACGTGCTTTAACCCTTGAGCTTTCAAATCGCTGCGATAATTCTGCTTGATGATGACATAATTTGCCAATGCCCGGTATGACAAAGCACCGTCAAAGAACTGGTCTGGCAGCAGATGATTGCCGTAGACATTGCGCAGCAGTGCCACTTGCCACTTTGGCACCTGAGAAGCATCCGGCTCATAGTACGGCGAAAGTAGCAGCACCCGCGAAAACAATCCATCGCCATATTGTGCCAGCCACGTTGCCAACGTGCCACCGCCCGAATGACCAATCACGCCTAGCTCATCGCCCAACCCGCTGACCAGCCCAGCGCTATCACTCATAAACTTAACTAACTCACTGGCGCGAACTTTGCCGTGTTGCTTGCCGTCCTTCAGGCCGTGATGTGGTGCTCGTGGCACGTACACATTATATCCCGCCTGATAGAACCAATCCGCCAATTCTGCCATCGCCGACGGCTCACCGCTGACGCCATGAAGAATCATCACCGCCCGCGTAGTTTTCTTGCCGTGAGTTTTCAAAATTGGGCGAGATTCTGGACGCACTTCACCATGAGCCGCATCATCAGCAATGACCTTTTGAATGTCCTTCACCGACTGGTCATAATCACGCCGCTGAATGTGAGCTTTTTGCAGGTCAGCACTACGACTTGGGCACAGAAAAACCCAAGCAACAGACGCCACAGCCAGCACCGCCACGACACCAGCTATTGTTATCATCAGCGCTTTACCACGTGCTACCATGAAACCTCCTCACTCCAATCAACGGATCGTTATTTTGCTTCCTGCACCGCCAAAATCCGCGCCTGAATCTCGTCCAGCTGGGCGTCGTCCATTTTTGGACCATCAGCAGTGGTCAGCCAGCCTGGATATTCCGCGTAAAATGCCTGCTCATGCGACACTGCCGAACCAATTCCCTTCGCCAAATCACCATGCAGCGGCACCAACTTAGCATGCACATGCGCCACGCCCGTGCCTTCAAAAATCAGTGCCACGCGCGGCGTATCAAAAGCTTTTTCCAAGATATTGGCAACCTTTTTCACCGCCAACATCATCTCAGCGTACAATTCATCATCCAAAGAAAAAACATAATCGCCTGGATTTTGTTTTGGTATCACCACAGTAAAACCTGGCGTATTTGGAAATGGCGTCAGAAATGCCAAAAACTTCTCGTCTTCCCAAACTTTCCAAGATTTCATGTTGCCTGATACGATGTCGTCGAAAATTGTGTGGTTCATATATCCATTATACCATTCTCATATCCAGGTATAATCAGCCTCTCTGTGATATCCCGCTTCTGTGCTTCATCGATAAACGCAGCCTGCATGGCTGTCACTGTTAATTTGCGTAATTGCTGTAACGTGTAGCCAAATTCGTTCGACAAGACACCCATTTCTCCGCTCATCGACGTGCCAGACACCAGCCGATTGTCCGGATTTACTGTACAGGCAAACCCTAGCTTATCCAATTGCGGTAGTGGGTGTTCTGAGAGCTTAGTTACAGCACCAGTCTGCACATTTGACCTTGGGCAACATTCAAGCACAACGCGTCCGTTACGAACAGACCATGCAACCGCGCCAAGCGTTCCATCGTTCGCCACATCTTCAATGATACGCACACCATGCCCCAGCCGTTTTGCTCCTTGCGACACCGCACTTTTGACGGATTGTACACCATCAGCCTCGCCAGCATGAATCGTAAATGGTATAGAATTTTCGCGCAATATACTAAACGCGGCGGCGTGGGTTTCTGGCGGATAGCCAGCTTCTGGACCAGCGATATCAAACCCTACAACTGTCGAATTGGTGCCATAATTATCAACCACCAGCTGGGCAATTTCTTCGCTACGATTTTTATCACGCATGGCACACAGCAAAAGCCGCGCATGAATTTCCTTACCTTGCTGATGAGCAAGCTTCTCTCCCTGGCGACATCCATCAGCCACAGCATCAACAATTGCCTGCAAATGAAGTCCTTGTCGTTGGTGTAATTCTGGCGCAAAGCGTAGCTCAGCATATACAACGTTATCTTCCGCCAGATCAATGACTGCCTCGCGCGCTACTCGACCGAGTGCAGCGGTCGTCTGCATTACGCCAACGGTATGCTCAAACGTAGAGATGTATTGCGGCAATGAGCCAGCATTAGCAGCATCAAAAAACCATCGCTTAAGCACATCGGGATCACGCGTCGGTAACTTGTCGTAGTCAGTTGCTTCGGCAAGTTCGATGACAGTCGTTGGGCGCAAGCCGCCATCCAGATGGTCGTGTAGCACCACTTTTGGTATGCGCCGTATCACCTCCGTCATGTGTTTATTCACACGCTCTCCATAGTTCAGACTGCCTTGTCGAAAATTGTGTGATTCATACTCCTCCTTTACGCAAATAAATCGTTCAATGCCTCACTCACCGTTGGATGAGTGAATATTTGGTCACGCAGTACAGTATACGGCAGGTCATTATCCATTACAGTTTTGATAATATTAATGACTTCTGGTGAGTTACGACACAATAAACTAGCACCCAAAATTTGTTCAGTGTTTGCATCAATCACCGCACGCAGCAAGCCTGTTGTAGCATTATCAACATGCAGGCGCGGAATCGCCATAGCAGGCAGCTCTTTTACGATAATTTCGCGCCCCGTCGCACGCGCCTCAGCCTCTGTCATACCCACCCGACCTAGCGGCGTTTGCATAAAGACCGCGTACGGCAAGGTTTTTTGTTTGGCGCGAGTGTACAGACCATCGCCCAGCAACTGGCTTCTCACAATCCGAAAATCATCCAGCGACGCATAGGTAAATTGTGGCCCGCCCGTTACATCGCCCATTGCCCAAATATGCGACCGGCTAGTGCGAAGTGTTTCATCAACCACAATTGCCCCGCGCTTATCCGTCGCTACACCAGCAGCCGGTAAATTCAAATTCATCGTCGCTGGGCGACGGCCCGTAGCCATCAAAACCGCATCATAACCAGCGTAATCATCATGATTTACTGTGCGAATCGTCGCAGTAGACTCACCCTCAATCGCTGTCACATCCACACTAAATACAATCTCGATACCCTGTGTCTGCAATGCTTCAGTAGCAGCCCGAGCAATTGCTGGATCTTCACGTGCAAGCAGAGCATCGCCCCTCTCAAATACTGTTACTTTTGTACCAAGTTTGGCATAAGTTGAGGCAAATTCTAACCCAATATAACCGCCACCAATGATAGCTAGCTGTTTTGGCTGCGTCATTTTATCCAGCAATTCAGTACTGGTATATACAAACGGCTTATCAACACCTGGAATATCTGGGATAATTGATTCCGCACCGGTGTTAATAAAAATCTGCGGTGCACTCACTACTAGCTCGTCGTCACCCGCCACAACCTTCACAGTACGATCATCTACAAACGATGCCTCGCCTTCAATGACGCTCACCGTTTCACGATCCGCGAGCATGTGATAGTTCTTCTCATTCAACCGCGTCACTACCGTTGTCTTATGTGCCATCGCCTCATCAAAACTTTGATGATGTTCGGCCGCACTGACCAGCACCTTAGTAGGAATACAAGCAATATTAATACAGGTGCCGCCATACATCTTTGGTGACCGCTCCACCAGCGCTACCTTTTTGCCCGCATTCGCCAGCGTCACCGCCAATGTCTTGCCAGCTTTGCCAAAACCAATAATAAGTGCGTCAAATTGTTGTGTATCCATTTATATCCTCCTATCTTTTTAGTGATCTCTCTCGCTGCAACAATTTCTCTATCGGCACACAGAACTGCCTCTTTTATTACAAGTTTTTGAGATGCTACTATTATCCTGTGCGCAATAGCTCCTTAAAACTGCTCCAAAAAATCCAGCTTACCGCTCTCAAAATGCCGCACGTCCTCGATGCCGTATTTCATCATCACCAGACGGTCGATGCCGCAGCCAAAGGCAAAGCCAGTATACTCATTTGGATCGATGTCAGCGGCCTTCAGTACATTCGGATGAATCATGCCGCAACCTAACAGTTCGATCCAGCCTTCGCCTGAACAAACTTTGCAATTCGGATTTTTGCCCTCACAGAACGGACAGCTTAGCGCAAATTCAAAGCTTGGTTCGGTGAACGGGAAATAAAATGGATTGACGCGCACATCAAGTTTCTTACCGTAATATTCCTGCAAAAATTCTTGCAACGTAGCGATCAGATTGCCGACATTGACACCCTTGGCGACATATACACCTTCGACTTGGTAGAACGTGTGCTCATGCCGCGCGTCCAGGTCTTCGTTACGGAACACCCGGTCAGGTACGATGGCAGCGATCGCCTCACCCTTTGCCAAATTGTCATGATATTTTTTCAACACGCGGTTTTGCATGGTCGAGGTGTGCGCCGGGGCAATCAAACGGTCGCCATTAGCGTCAGTCTCTTCGGTCATAAAGGTATCATAATCATCACGCGCCGGGTGACCCTTCGGGAAATTTAGACTCTCAAACATGTGGAATTGGTCGTCAATCTCACGCGACTCTTCCGTCACAAAACCCATGCGATTGAAAATGTCAGAAATGCGGTCAATTTCTCGCATCAATGGATGAATCGTGCCACGCTCACTCGGCAGCAAGCTAGGCCGTGGGGCATTGATATCCATCGGTGCCGTCACGTCAATTGGCGGCAAGTCAACTTTTGACAGCTCATCTTCGCGAGCCGTAACCGCCCGCTCCAACTCCTGCTTCAATTCATTAACTTTCTTACCAAACGCTCCGCGCTCTTCGGCTGGCAGCGTCGCAATGACACCATACAACTCCCGCAGCTCCGTGCTCCGCAATACGCTGCGCGGCTCAGTCGCCTCGGCTACGCGTGATACTAATACTGATCGAACTTCATCTAGCTTTTCCATATCATCGTCCTTGCATTAAAAACATCCCGACAACTCCTGCCGCCATGATAACAATCAAAACCCACGCCCACGCCAGTGTTGTCGTCTGTTTTGTGCCTTCTAGATATTTCACATCTTCCACGCCGTCCAAGCTAGCTTTCTCCTGCAAGCTCGACGCTTTCGCCTTTTCGCGTAGTTCCGCCGCAATGCGTTCTTGCAGTTTGCTGCGCTGATCGTTCTGACTTACAAATAATCCCATAACTACAGTATAGCAAATTATGCTATAATAGTCGTGATACTACTTTAAGGAGGGAATATGGCTACGAAGAAAACTTCAAAGAAAGCCCCGGTTAAAGCTACGGCAAAGAAAACTGCTGCAGCCAAAACCGAAACCAAAACGACCGTCAAACGAGTCGTCACCGAATCTGCTGCGGCCAAAAGCAAAAGCAAGCGCGCCAAATTGGGTTCTACATTACCAAGCAACTTAATCAACATCGTCATCGCGGAAATCATCGGTACGTTCATCTTGACGCTCACCGCGTTGTTTGCATCGGACGTCCTGTCATCAATGTACGTTGGTTTTGCGTTGATGCTCATCGTTACTGCCATTGGTGGTATTTCTGGAGCACACGTCAACCCAGCCGTTACTTTCGGTTTGTGGTCAATGCGCAAATTAAAAACCGCTCTGGTACCATTTTACTGGGGTGCACAATTCCTCGGTGCCATGGCAGCAGTCGTACTAATCGGCTCAATCACCAACAACGGTTTTGCACTCAGCTTTGACCAATTCACTGCATTTTCATGGAGCGTCTTTGCTGTTGAATTGATCGGTGTTGCCGTCTTCATGTTCGGCGTCGCCGCAGCATTGAACCGCAAAGAAATCAGCACGACTGGCAAAGCCTTTGGTGTTGGTCTGGCGTTGATGATCGGTTTGGTCGTATCAGGCTCAGTTACTTCATTCGTCCGTGCATCAGTCATAGCGAAAATCCAAGACAACCAAGTTGCAGCGCAATCAGAAAGCAGCGAGCGTCCATACCCACGAGAAATTTATATCTCAGGCGCAACGCTCAACCCAGCTGTTGCTTTGGCAGTCACAGAAAAGACTGACACTCAAGTGCGCAGCAATAGTCCATTCCCAGGTAAAAACGAGAAGAATTACTCTCGCTTTAGCCTGGAAGTAATTGTCGCAACCCTCATCGGTGCAGCTCTGGGTGGCAATTTGTTCTTACTCATCAACTACCGCAACAAGGAAGAAGAGTAAACATAGTTTCGCAATAACAATATCCCGCCTGGTTTGGCGGGATATTTTTTATATTCAATATTCCTGCGTCGGTCGGTCGATGAGCTCTGGCTGCGTTTGATGATCACCACCAGCGATCCGCACCACGTCTTTATCAATCTTGCCCAGCTCTTTGTACGAATTATTATAATAC
>CAUVPL010000026.1:0-7144 GCA_963553685.1 uncultured Candidatus Saccharibacteria bacterium | reverse complement strand
CGGTCTTGTAGCTCCAGTAAAACCAGGCGTCAACGCCTGATGGCACAGCCAGTTGTGATTGACAGTGGGTGTATTCATTACTATCACTGGCGGTGCGCGGCGGCAGGGCGGCGCTCCACTCGCCAATGATCAATGGTTGCTGACGGGCATAGCCGCGGTATTTGCTAGACTGTTGATCAAGTACCTGACGGTGGTGAGTCAGCGATGTCGCTTGATTGTCTGTGTCAGAAAAGCATTGATAATGATGTATATCGAGCGTATTATTCCCAATTCGTCCTGACCACCAGGCTGGCTGATAGCAATCAGAGACTACGATGCGTACATGAGACGGCAATTGAGCACGTAATTTTCGACTCATTTTTCGCGTCCACCACCACAATTGCCACCGCTGACGTCGTGTTGTCACCAGGGGTTCATTGAGCAGCTCAATCCCCCAGAACGCTGGATGATCGCCATATTCATTGGCAATAGCAAGCAAGATCTTAGTGGTCCTTCGCTGATTGGCGTGCTGATACCACCCGACAGTGCTGGTATTACCACTACCGCTGTGATCACTGGCGTTTTGAGCACCAGGCGCAGCATGGAGGTCGAGTAGTACCTGTAGGCCATAGCGTTTGGCCGTGTCCATCAACCAATCAATCTGCGGTTTTGCTGATAGATACGGCGGCTGGTCCTCAAGCGCCCAATAGCCAATCGGTAGTCGCAGGAGTCGTATGCCAGCTTGCGCCAACCACTTGAGATCAGCTTCCTGGATGAAGGTGTGTCGATGCTGCTGGATGCGTGCCGCGCCGTCCACTGCTTTGGATAATTCATATTCATTAGTCGCGTCTGTTCCGATGAATACACTTGGTGTCATCCATCGTTCGAGCACCAGCCAACCACCCAGATTAACTCCAGGTATGGCGGTTGAGGAAGAATGATTGCTCATAGCTCTACTGTAGCATGAATAAATTGCCGAATAATAGCCAAACAGCTATACTGAAAGTAATGTATGATCGACACGAAGTCAGTGTAAAAGTGGCGCTGTATAGCAGGGACGGCAAACGTACTCTGTTGATGCGTCATTGGGGTGATGCTGGTTTTGGCCTGCCGGGCGGGCATATTGACGCTGGTGAAACGCCTGACATGGCATTGGAACGAGAACTGCGCGAGGAGCTAGGTATAACAATTGACGCGACGCCAGCTGGCTTTTATGTGCGTGACCCGTATGATACCACCGTCAAAAACCATAAAATTATCCTTGGCTACACAGCCACGGTTGACGGTGATATTGAGCTGCCAGACCAGGCCTGTGATGGCAGCGAAGCAGGTCCAGTCTGGTTGACGCGGGCGGAAGTCGAAACTACCGACAAACTCGCGCCAGGTTATCGGGATTTTGTGCTGAAGTGGTGGCCATAAGGAATGTGATATCTGAGGAGGTGTAAATAAGCTATGAAATCAATTCCCAAACGAACACTAACATTCATTGACTCATGGCTAACGTTGCGCAGTCGGTGGGCGCGCTGGCCGGGATTTACGGTGGCGATAGCTAAAGACGGCGAGGTGGTTTTTAATAAAGCCTATGGACTGGCAAATATAGAAAATAACGAGAAATTAACAACTAACCACCTTTTTCACATCGCTTCGCACTCAAAAACATTTACTGCCACGGCCGTGATGCAGCTGCAAGAATGTGGTAAGTTGCGCATTGATGATCCAATTACGACTCACCTACCGTGGCTGGCGCAGCACAGCGACCAGCGTTGGCGTGATGTAACCTTGCGTCAATTGTTGAGCCACTCAGCAGGCGTGATTCGTGATGGCCAGGCGTCGGGCTTTTGGCAGTTTCAAGGAGAATTTCCAGATGAAGATGAGTTCAAGCAGCAAATCATGAAGTCACAACTGGTGTTTGAACCAAACTCTGAGTTTAAGTATTCTAACTTTGGTTTTGGCTTGCTGGGGTTGGTGATTGAACAAGTTAGTGGGAAATCCTATGCTGATTTTATGGCGGAAAACATTATCACGCCGCTTGGACTAACCCAAACCGCTACGGAATATTCGCCAGAGCTTTGTATGGCAACTGGCTATGGTAGGTTTGATTTGCAACAGCAGCGTCGGCCGTTTCAACACATCACAACTGGCGTATTGCAGCCAGCCACGGGATTTTGCTCAACGGCGCATGACTTGGTGAAATTCTTTGCTGCTCTGCAAGTTGGCTCAGGCAAATTGTTGAGTGATGTCTCCAAACGGGAAATGCAGCGTCCATCATGGCAAGTTGCCGATGATGTAAATGCAGGTAGCTACGGATTAGGTTTAGATATAGAAAAGGCTAAAAATGGTAAACGGCTCGTCGGTCATAGCGGTGGCTGCCCAGGGTTTATTAGTAATACATGTTTACAGATTGACGATGGAATAGCCGTTTCGGTATTGGCGAATGCGTACGATACGGTGCCGGGAATAGTCACAAATTCGATATTAGAAATTATTGATCAGTTTGGCGATAGCTCTGATAAACACCGTCGAAAGTTTGAAGCGCGGTTCGTTAACGATTACGGAGTGTATGAAGTTGTTGATACAGAAAAAGGATTGAGGGGCTTATGGTCTAATGATTGGCAGCCATTCAACATGGCTGAAGAGCTGGAAATAGTCGATAACGCCACCTTAAAAATTGCGAAGGGTAATCATTTTAGCTATTTTGGCGAACTGATGAAATATGAGTTTGACGCCAAAAATAAGCCTTCCGCCATGTATCGCAGCGGCGCCAAGAATTACGTGAGCCAAGATGGTGATGTGAGAGTGTGAAAGGATTTTCGTGTCAAACATAGAGTATGAAGCTAAAATATACGATGTTATTCCAGCTGATATTGTGGCAAAGCTGGCGAGGCTTGGCGCTAAGGAGATTGGTAGTTATAATTTCCGCCGTTACGTATTTGATACAATTCCGGCGACACCAAATCGCTGGGTACGGTTGCGCTCTGATGGGCAACACGCTACTCTGACTGTCAAAGAAATAACCGCCGAGGCTATTGATGGCACTCACGAGTGGGAGGTTGAAGTCTCCGACCTAGAAACAACACTAGAGATCTTAGCAAAGATTGGCATTAAACCACGCGGTTATCAAGAAAATAAACGGCAAGAATATGACCTGGACGGCGTCCAGGTCGTCATTGACCGCTGGCCAAAGCTAAAACCATACATTGAAATAGAAGGTAATAGCGCGGAGGAAGTGATAAATACTGCGAAACTTTTGGGCTACACCGAAGATGATTTGACGATGAAGAGCACTTCCGATTTGTATAAAGATGTCAGCATGAATATCGAGAAGCTTGCGGAATTAAGGTTTGATAAATAAGCAGTGTGCGAATATATTATAAAGATCTCTTGTTGAGGTGGTTGTTCGGTGTGGTATTAATTGCTATAATTAATACAGACTAATTTATGGAGGTAGTATGAAGACTATCGGTATGATTGGTGGTATGAGCTGGGAGTCGTCTCAAGAGTATTATCGTATTATCAATGAGAAAACTAAAGAAAAGATGGGCGGACTACACTCAGCAAAGAGTTTGTTGTTCTCGTTTGATTTTCATGAAATTGAGGAACTACAAGCCAAAGGTAATTGGGTGCAACTAACAACTATGATGATTGATGCAGCACGGCAACTGCAATCAGGCGGTGCAGACTTTTTATTGATTTGTACTAATACTATGCATAAAATGGCGGATGATATCACGGCACAAGTTGATTTGCCACTGCTACATATCGCGGACGCTACGGCTGAGCAGATTTTGTCGCACGGTTTTTCGAAGGTTGCACTGCTTGGCACGAAGTTTACCATGGAACAGGATTTCTATAAGGGCCGTTTGCAAGATAAATTTGGTTTGGAAGTTATTGTACCAAACGAAGCTGATCGTCAAATTGTTCATGACGTGATTTACAATGAATTGTGTGTTGGTGATATTAACGACCAATCGCGCCAGGAATACCGTCGCATTATTGCCGAGCTTCAGACTCAAGGCGCAGAAGGCGTTATTCTTGGCTGTACCGAGATACCGTTACTCATCCGGCAAACTGATGTCGAACTACCAATTTTTGATACCACTTGCATTCACGCCGAGGCGGCGGTGGAGTTTGCAAACAGATAGTTATATCACACAACAGAAGCACCTGTTATTCCGGTCAGCTGTCACTTACATAAGAATTTACAAATATTTTGCACTTCCAAAAGAAATCTTGTATCTCATGCGGTTGGCTAGACCGAGTGTATCCACTTATTAATGATAGCTACAGGTTCACGCGCCGAAATACCGCCAACACCTCAACGACTTCATTTTAAAATTGCTCGCTGTTCATTATAACTGAACGCCCAGCCACGCCGCCAATACATCACCGGCAAAGTACGCCAGTCCAGCGGCAACTGTGCCGAGGAGTAAAGTGATGGCAGCTTCTCGCCATGGGGACTGATTGCCAACCTTGCCTTTAATGAAACCAATTGTCAGGAAAGCGACTGCTGTTAGTGTGGAGCTGACATAAAACAAGGTGGTACTTGGTGCTTTTGAGCCTGCAACGACATCAATCAGGTAAGGCAGCACCGGTACGCTACCGACGGCGACGAAAGCCAGGAAGGTGACTGCGCCGATGATTTTAGGAGAGGCTCGCTTTTGTGTATCGCGGGCTGACTCTTCGTGTTCGGCACTAGCAGCGAGGTAGGCGCTAGAACCCATTGAAAATCCGTCAGCAATCAGGTTTGCAACGCCCAAAATGAGGATAACTGCACTGGAAATCCCCGCCCCGGCCGACGCTGCCACCACGGCAAAGGTTGTGACTGTGCCGTCAACCGCACCGTACACAAATTCTGAAATGTATCGTCTAAAAAGTATTTTCATAACCGTGCCATTATAGCACAATTAGCCCTTGTGGGATTGATTCGCGTATACTAAAGCAATGAATACTGATGATTTTCGGGAGCTGATCCACCAAAAAGGTCGCGAACTGTACCGGCCAATGCCGTGGCGTGACCAGCCAACCCTGTACTATGTGCTGGTGAGCGAGCTAATGTTGCAACAAACGCAAGTTGCTCGCGTCTTGACGAAGTTCAAAGAGTTTACTGCAGCGTTTCCAGATATTGATTCACTGGCAGCCGCTGAGCTAACAGAAGTACTGCGTGCGTGGCAGGGACTGGGTTATAACCGCCGCGCTCGATATCTCCACCAAACAGCACAAGCCATCGCCGCTGGTGCCCCAGTGACTACACTAAATGACCTCATTGAACTACCAGGCATCGGCATCAATACTGCCGGTGCCATCATAAACTATGCATACCAAGTGCCAACGCCGTTCATCGAAACCAATATTCGCACGGTCTATCTCAATCATTTCTTTAAGGACCAGACGGCAGTGGCGGATCGTGACATATTGCCTATTGTCGAGCAGACGATGGACCAGGCAAATCCGCGCCAGTGGTTTTGGGCACTGATGGATTATGGCAGTGAGCTGAAGGCTCAGGGTAAGGGCAAATTGTCTGCTAGTCGCCACTACACTAAGCAATCACAATTTACCGGCAGCCTCCGCCAGATGCGGGGCGAGATTTTGCGTCGGTATGTTGGTGGGCAGCCGCTCACTGAAATCACTGCTGAGTTGCAGGACGATCCACGATTTGCGGCGGCACTGGATGGCTTGCGGCGGGACGGTCTCATCAGCCGATAGTACAGTATTGACATTTTAAACCGTCTATGCTATCATAATAACCAGTCGATACGACGAACATAAACAACAAATCAAAGGAAAGGTATGGAAGATATGCAAACAGTTATTATACTGATGACCGCGGTGATTGTGGTCCATTCGGTGGCGATCATCATCTTATTCAGTATAATAATCGCGCTCTTGGTAAAACTCAAACGTATTGCCAGCCAAGCTGAAACAGCAGCGCATAATATTGCGCAAGCGACAGAGTGGTTGTCACCAAGGAAAGTCTTTACTGAAGCTTCTCGACTTTTTCGCAAGAAATAGCAAAGATCCGTCAGTAAGACATAATAAACAAACAAAGGAGAACATATGAAAAAAGTATTAACTGTCTTAGGTGCTGCGGTAGCTGGTTTTGCAGCTGGTGTATTGACTGCGCCAAAAAGCGGTAAGGAGACTCGTAAAGACTTGAAGAAAAAGGCTAACGAGCTGAAAAAAGATGCTGACAAATGTGCAGCAAAGGCAAAGACGGTGGCAAAAGACACGGCTGCATCTCTGAAGTCTGGGGCGCAAAAAGTAGGTAAAGCTACCACTGAAGCGGCTCACGACGTCAAGGGAGACGTTGAAAAAAGCCTGAAATAATTTGACAACAAGCCAAAAACGCGGGACAATGGGACAGATGAAACAAGCTGCTACAAGTCTCGCGTTTTTGATGGTTATTGCTGGTGTGATTGTTGGACCCTCGGTCGTCGTGAAAGCGCTTGATGGTCAAGCCGAATCTGCAAATGGGATCGATGCCATCAAAGCCAATTGCCAGGATATTCGTGGAAATCTCAGTCGACTGCATCATAGCGACGCAATTTTACGAGTGAACACCGGCCAGGCGTACAATGACCTTTCTTCGCGCTTGATGGCACGCATGAACGGTCGCTTGGCAGTAAACAAGATTGATGCTTCAGACTTGGTATCCCTGACGAGTCGGTTCGAAAAGGGTCGGTCATTATTCTCCTCTCGGTATAATGAATATGAATCTGCCCTGGCGGCTCTTCTGAAGATTGACTGCAAAAATCAGCCAACCGATTTTTACGCCCAGCTCAATATTGTTCGTGATGCACGGCTCAAATTGTCGTCATCAGTTCGCGAGCTCAATGATATCATCGCTGAGTATGGCACTAAAGTCGAAAAGATAAAGGAAAAACTCAAGTGATACGCCAGCGAATAATGGATCATAAATTGCCGGCGTTCATTGCGGGTTCGGTGCTGCTGGCTGCAATCTTAGTGACTTTATCGATGTTTATCTATTACGCATCAGGGGCCTCGAGGTTGGATTTGAGTCGTCCAGAGTATAAGTCAATGCGTTCAAAGATTGATCAGGGTAAAGCTCTGGACGAGGGATTTGCGGCGCAGGGTGAAATCACCAAATCAACCATAGATGAATTTATGAAATTGTACAAAGCAGAAGCTGCAAAAACTACAAGTTCAC
>CAUVPL010000025.1:0-7299 GCA_963553685.1 uncultured Candidatus Saccharibacteria bacterium | reverse complement strand
GAGCAGAAAAAGAAAAACGTCAACTTGAAGCACCAGGGGTTGCGCATTGTTTAAGGGAAAGGATTAAATCCTGGAGATGAAACGACATATTATTGATCTTCATACACATACGACTTATTCGGATGGTTCACTAACACCAGCTGAATTAATTGACCGAGCAGCTAGCAATGGCGTCTCCGTACTATCAATTGCTGACCATGATACTTTGGGTGCATATGAGAACGGTTCGATTTTTGAGCAAGCCAAGAAACACGGCATTCGCCTCATCCCCGGAGTTGAAATCTCAGCTAAGTATCGATCTGTCGGTATTCATGTTTTGGGGCTTTTTATAGATTATAAAAATAATACACTAAACGATACCCTGAAAAGGCAACATAATTTCAGAATTGATTATATGAACCGCGTTGTTGATATGTTTGAAAAAGACGGGTGGGCAATTGCTTCAAAAGAAAGCCTACTATCACTGGGATCAGTCACTAAGGCTCATATCTCTCAAAGCATTGTGGAACACGAAGAAAACACTAGTCGCCTGAAAGAAATGTTCGGTGAAATCCCTAGCCGCGGCATGTTTATTGAAGCCATGATGAATGAAGGCTGTCGGTATTTTATAGAACGTGAAACATTATCACCAAAAGAAGCTATCCAAGCAATTCACGACGCGCACGGCATTGCAATCTTTGCCCACCCTATCGCCAGTTTATACGAAGATATGAATATGACAGCTCTTCGTGACGTGATCAGTAATACTAATTTTGACGCGCTCGAAGCGTTTTATTACTACCATGACCAGTCCAGGGGCGGAGCGATGGTGACGGCAATTGATCAAATGACAGAACTTGCTCAAGAGTTTGGACTTGCTGTGAGCGCTGGCTCTGATTATCATGGTCCAAATCCAGCTCATGGTCGTCAGACTGATGTAGGCTTCAAGGGCATGCCAAAAAAGCCTGGACTGAAATATCTTAAAGCATTAGAGACTTTAGCGCTGAAGTATACTTAGCAAATAATCCCACCGCCCAAGCATTTATCGCCGTCATATAGCACGGCTGATTGGCCTGATGCAACGGCACGCTGCGGCTCAGCCAGCTTCACTGTCACCTTCTCGCCAGCGTCGTTCATGTGCGCAACTTCCGCATCAATCAATGGCGCTCGGTGTCGCACCCGAACCTGATAAGCGCCGTCTTTTGGCGGCTGATTGATCCAGTGAACGTCAGCCAGTGTCAGTTCTTTCCGCCAGAGATTTTGATTATCAATTGAGCGCGACACGTAAACTTCGTTCTTTGCCATGTCTTTGCCGACCACATAGTAAGGCAAACCCCCACCAATATCCAACCCATGCCGCTGCCCCAAAGTGTAAAATATCGCCCCGTCATGCCGACCAACAACCGCGCCTGTTTGTTGATCGATGATATCGCCAGGGCTCGTCTCGACATATTCTGACAAAAACTCACGAATTCCCACCTGCCCAACAAAACAAATGCCCATCGATTCCTTTTTACTAGCTGTCCACAAATCCCGCTCTTTGGCCATCTCGCGTACCTCAGCCTTAGTAAAATCACCAAGTGGAAACATGGTTTTGGCTAACGCCTCAGACGCTACGCGATACAGAAAATAGGTTTGGTCTTTATTGTCATCGTGGGCGCAAAATAACCGACCCTCACTCGAACAGGAATCTGCTCTGCGGGTGGCGCGAGGCGGGGCAGCACCCGAAAATGTTTTCAGCTCACCTGAAAAATTTTCAGGGGCGGACCGAGCGACAGGACCCGCGGGAAGAAAAGTGCGCGCATAATGCCCCGTCGCAATATACTCCGCACCCGCCGCCAATGCCGCTTCCAAAAACAACTTGAATTTCACTTCTTGATTACACATCACATCAGGGTTTGGCGTCCGGCCCGCTTGATATTCGCGGATCATATAGTCAACAACATTTTGCTTATATTCCTTCTGAAAATCAAACACCTGAAAATCAATTCCCAGTCCCACCGCCACGCGCTTGGCATCAGCCACATCTTCTGCCCATGGACAGTGCACGCCCGGCAAATCTTCCGACCAATTTTTCATATAGACGCCAGTCACCTCGTGACCCTGCTCAACTAACAGTGCGGCTGCTACCGACGAATCAACACCACCCGACATGCCAACAAACACCCGAGCCATCAGCGCGTTCCTCCAATAGTAAATAGCCCAATTTTGATCAACTCGCCAACTGCTAGCCACCAGCCCCACGGTGTGAGCCACCATAAATCGCCCCAATGTTTATCACGGCTGACAGGGTGTGATAGCACCTCTACACCAGGTACTTGCGCCGCAAACTCAGACCGGGCTCGTTGCATATGATAACCGCTCGTGACTAAGATGATGCGCTTCATTTTGCGAGCAGTAATGACTGATTTTACTTCAACTGCATTTTGTTTTGTCGTCTCAGAATGGTCTTCGATGATAATATTTTTATCTGGCACGCCCTGCGACAATGCTCGACGCTTCATGGCCTCAGCATTAGACAAGCCCGTCTTGTCAGCTGCTGCACCTGACATGATGAGTAGCGACGACCATTGTTGCTTATATAAACGAATCGCCTCATCTGTCCGCGCATCAGTATCGCCACCAGAAACCGCTACGATGGCATCAGCCGTGGCGCACTCACCAGAACCAGGGCCAGAACACTTCGCCAAATCATCTGGCGCTAAATACATTGTCAAACCAAGGATAATCACCACCACAACAACAGCCAGTCCAATCAATCGATGAATCATCGCACTCTCTCCTGCTCTTTTCGCACTGCCTGGATGATGAGCTCAGCTGCTCGAACAACCATTGCTTCATCATTCAATCTTCCAAGGGTGATGCGTAAACTGCCGTCAATGTCTGACGCACTCAAACCGATAGCCGACAGCACATGCGAACGCGTGCCAGAGTTAGCAGCACATGCACTACCCGTCGCTACCATCACACCATGCATTTCCAACAAAAAGACCAATCGTTCAGCGTCCAAACCTGGAAAAGAAATATTCAAAAAATTCGCCAACGACTTTTTACGATCAGACGAAATGATCATTTCAGGCAGCTCGGCCTTCAATCTCTGAATCATACCATCGCGCAATCCCTGTAGCCGCTTCACTTCAGCCTTGCGCCGTTTGGCAGCCAGCTCCAAAGCCTCAGCAAAACCAACCACCCCAGCAACATTTTCCGTGCCACTGCGAAGACCCAGCTCCTGTCCACCCCCGACAATGGTTGGTGCAATATGCACACCCGGACGCACCCACAGCAGGCCGACTTGTTTTGGTCCGTAGACTTTTGCCGCACTGAGCGTCAGCAAGTCAACGCCCAATCGTTTCACTTTTACATCCAACAATGCTGCCGTTTGAGATGCATCAGTATGGAAATAGAGCGGCGTATCCTCGCCAGCAGACCGACGCCGCTCGCGCTCTGCTTGAATGACGCGAGCAATCTCTTCAATTGGCTGTACATACCCCAGCTCATGATTTGCCAGGGCGATTGACACAAAACCAACCTCTGGCGCAAGGGCTTGCTTCACTGCTTCTGGAGAAATTCTTCCCTTATGATCCGGCTGGATCAACACTGGCTTCGCGTAACGTCCAGCAGCCGACAGAACCGATGCGTGTTCAATGGTCGCAACTGCGCACGTTGTCTGCTGCGCTGCCTGAAATGCCAAATTAACCGACTCCGTGGCGCCGGCCGTCATCACCAATTCATCCGCAACAACGCCTAAAACCTTGGCAATGCGCGCTTTGGCTGCTTGATAGTCGCGTTTCACAGCAACGCCAGCTGCATATGGGCTGGATGGATTGAAAAATTTCTCAGAAAAATAGGGCTGCATCGCCTCAACCACCAACGGGTCCATCGGCGTTGCCGCCGCATGATCAAGATATATCAACTTATCATTCACTGCTATCTATTATACCACTTGTAGGGGCTTGCCTGTGTCTGGATCTTGTTTATACAACTTGCACGAAACACGCTCATAATATTCTTTAACCGCCAACACAAAGTTGTGAAGCTCTTCGCCCTCCAAATAGCTGTATTGGTAGTTTGGCTGGACCTTCAATACGCCTTTTTCTTGGATTTCATATTTGGTCGTCAATTCTTGCACTTTGCCATCAGTGCCAACCACTTCTTCATACCAAATCCAGGTCTTCTTATCCAGGTTGAAAAATTCTCGGCGCTGCACATGTTCAGGCTTATCGCCAAAAATCGTCGCACCGATTTGACTCTCCATCTGAATCAATTGTCGCTCGGTCAGCGGTTTTGCTGGTCGATCTTTGCGTCGAACTCGCATCAATGGCTTAACTGATTCGTCTGCAAAAATGAGACTTGCAGCTTTTTTAAGAATCTTACTCATATACCGAACCTCCTTACGCCGCTAACTTAAAATCAGCTTTATTTACAGAATTAGTCTGTCGCATCCCAGCCAGGCACTCACCAACTTCACTGGAATATCGCACTACTTGAACAGGATCTTCGGGGTGTTCAGGAAATTCAGTCAATGATACGCGTGGAGCCTCCTTCGACTTGGCTAAGCTTGATGCTTCACTTTCACCCGTACTACCACGCATGGCGGCACTTGATAGTGAACGAGCATCAGCAGTTTGATGCGCAGCAAGCTCGTGAGCACGACCGACAGGAGTAGCCTCAAAATTCAGCTTTGCCTCTTCCAACGCCGCATTAACTTCTTTGTTGTACGTACCCGTGCTGTTTTCTCGCATATTTCTCCACTGTTACAAGCCAAAAAGTTTTACCGTGTTATCGGTCGCTATCTTTTCGAGGTCACGAAGCGCTAGCTTGCGCTCCGCCGCCCAATACTTCGCCACCAACTCCACATATTCTGGCTTATTCATCTTACCACGAAATGGCTTTGGTGTCAAGAATGGCGCATCAGTTTCTAATAATAATCGCTCCAGTGGGATAGAGGCGAATAATTCTCGCTGCGTTTGGTCTTTGGTGAAGGTGCTAATGCCGTTCAAACCAACATAGAGTCCGCGAGCAAATCCCTTCTCTAAATTAAGGCGCGTATCAGTAAAACTGTGTAGCACGCCGCGCACGCCATGGAAATTATCAAAAATCGGCCAAAAATCATCCCACACCGACGGCTGGTCGGGCGCGCCATCGCGAATATGAAAGCTCACCGGCAAATCATAATCCACCGCCAGCTGCAGCTGCGCCTCCAGTGCCTGGATCTGCACCTCGCGCGGGCTGTGATTGTAATAATAATCAAGTCCAATCTCGCCGATCGCCACAATTGGTGAATTATCCTCTCTACTTTTAAGCAGTCGCTCCACTTCACTCCAGCCATCTTTGCTGTCATGCGGATGAACGCCAACTGCCGCCCACATATGGTCGTGGTTCGCGGCAAACTCCACGGCCTGCTGGCTACTGCGCTGGTCAGTGCCAACACAAATCATGCCGATACCCGCTGCGATTGACTGCTGGTATAGCTCCTCGCGATTGTCCGTGAAAAACTCGGTGTCATGGAGATGGCAGTGCGAATCGATCAAACGTAAATCCGTCGCCCTGTTATGCTCCGCTGCTGAATCCATAGTTATTTTCCTTGGGTTTCTACTTTTGGCGCACGTGGATCAGGCGTGTGGAGATATTTGCGTGGAAATAGTGGCGTCAACTGTGACGGCACGACGCCACTAGCAAACATATCGTGAATCTTCTCAGCAGTTTGTGGCATGAATGGGCGCAGCATGTCAGACACTTGTAGCAATGTACCGCAAGCATACGCCAAGATCTCGCCTAAGTGTGCTTCCGCGTCTGGATCTTTGGCACGCTTTTTGGCAACCTGCCACGGCTGGACGCGCTCGATGTACTGGTTCAGTGAGCGGACAATTTGCCAAATCTCATCCATGGCTTGGTTGAAAGCAAAGCTCTCCATGAAGTGGCGGTATGGGCCCATGTCGTGTTCGGCCTGCGGCGCATCGCCGATGACGCCTGCTTGGTAGGACTGCACCATCTTGGCCACTCGCTGCACCAAATTACCGAGATCATTGCCCAGCTCACCGTTATACGCGGCTTCAAATTTCTCCCAGGTAAAATCGCCGTCGTCCTGGGTTGGCACGTGACGCAGGAAATAATAGCGAAAGGCCTCGACACCGTAGTGCGGGATGATATCAGCCGGACCGACACCATTACCGAGGCTCTTGCCCATTTTGGCACCGCCAACATTAATAAAGCCATGCACTAATAATACCTTCGGCAGTGGCAAATCCAGCGCCATCAGCATTGCCGGCCAAATCCCAGCGTGAAACCGAAGGATATCCTTGCCAATCACCTGCACATTTGCTGGCCAAAATGCCTGCCATTCCTCTGGACGGTCAGGATAGCCGATGACTGTGATGTAATTACTCAGCGCATCCAGCCAAACGTACATCACCTGCGTATCGTCGCCCGGTACCGGCACACCCCAACTAAGGTTCTTGCGCGGACGCGAAATTGACACATCCTTCAGGCCATCTTTCATCAATTCCAAAAACTCTTTTTTACGGAATTCTGGCACAATTTTCATCTTGTTTGACTCAATGGACTGGCGGATGCTCTCCGAAAATGCGCTGGTTTTGAAATAATAATTCTCTTCGCTCAGTCGTTGGTATGGTGACTGGTGGTCAGGACAAATGCCATTATTCTCAGCTGCTTCTTTGTCGGTGACAAACGCCTCACAACCTTGGCAATACCAGCCCTCGTATGTGCTTTTGTAAATATAGCCAGCCGCAGCCAGCTTCTGCCAAATATACTGCACCGCGCCAACATGATGCGGGTCAGTCGTGCGGATAAAATCCGTCGCCGAAATATTCAACTCGGCAATCATGTTTTGGAAATTACCGTGCATTTGATCAACATAGGCTTGAGGCGTCTGGTTTTGGCTAGCAGCCTTGGCGGCAATTTTATTGCCATGCTCATCCACGCCCGTCTGGAAACGTACTTCACGGCCATTTTGCCGCTGATAGCGCGTCCACACATCCGCCAACATATAGTCCATGGCATGCCCAATGTGTGGCAAACCGTTGACATAAGGAATAGCAGTAGTGATATAGGCGTGTTGTTTAGTCATGCTACTCATTGTATCATCATCTGGAACAATTTTCACCGATATACGTTCGCCGAGAGTTCACCCGCGCATCATCACTACCACTGCAATTCGCCCCGCTGTATCACCCGATGAGTGTGAAAAATAATTTGGATCATCTGCTGTGTCAATTGGCGAGATGATAATATTTTTAGCCGGAACGCCCGCTTGGATAGCCAGCGAATGATTGAATCCTTTCTTGTCCAGATAATTTGCGT
>CAUVPL010000024.1:0-7467 GCA_963553685.1 uncultured Candidatus Saccharibacteria bacterium | reverse complement strand
AGAGAAGGCTGGATGAATAGTAATTCACAACCAAAACAAGGGAATTCTGATGGCAATAAGCCACCACAACACTAATAAGCTAACCACTCAATGTCGTTAGGTAATAGTCTTAATATAGTTGACTTTTACGCCAAAAAATGCTACCATTTACAGTAATGGAGTGGTTGAAAATGCGAGTGCGTCCGCAAATGCGTCGGTCGCAGTGGTTTGCCATACTGACTATTGGTATTTTTGTCGGGTTTTTTAGTGGTATACTCATCAACTCTACTTCGGTCTATGCCGCTGAAGCTCAATGGAAAAGTGACTCATTGGTCGTTGATGGTAAGACCCTCAAACCAGTCAACGACACAGCTCGTAAGAAGCTGCTCGGTCGAGACAGTAAAGACTGGGTCTACGAAGCTGCTGAAGGTAACCAATCAACGGTAGTGTTTTTCTCTGGAGATGGTAACCCGCGAACTGCCACCACTGCTAAATACGTTAAATACACCCTAAATGGCGGTACACCAACACAAGTAGGCGAACCAGAAGACATCGAAGTTAAACAAGACAGCGACCCCAGTGAGTCAGAGTGTGATGTGAGAGGGGGGACGGGTTGGTTTATTTGCCCAATCTCTAACGGGATCGCCTCAGGAATTGACGAAGTGTATACCTGGATTTCCGACCTGATGACCACGCCAGCGATAGACAGCTCCAACAATAGCTCTGGGGTAAAGGTCGCCTGGGACATCATGCGAAACATCGCTAACGCAGCGTTTATCGTCGCCTTTTTGATCGTTATTTACTCACAGCTTACCTCAGTTGGTATCAGTAACTACGGTATCAAGAAACTAGTTCCACGAGTAGTTATTGCCGCAATTTTAGTCAACTTATCGTTCGTCATTTGTGCTTTGATGATTGATTTGTCAAATATCTTTGGTGTCGCTCTGCAAGATATGTTTAATGAAATTCGTTCTCAGGTGTCGGCAAACGGCGCGTTCAATGGTGCTCCACTACCAACCTGGAGTGACTTGGTGGCTATGGTTCTGTCTGGCGGCGCAGCGACTGCAGGCGTATATGGCGCACTGGCGGCAACTGGTGGATCATTAGCCTCAGCCGCTTACTGGCTACTACCCATCATTGCCAGTATCTTACTAACCTTAACGGTCGTTTTTATCATCCTGGCGGCACGACAGGCATTGCTCATCATCCTGACGGTAATATCACCGCTGGCTTTCGTGTGCTATCTGTTACCAGGCACCGAGAAATTCTTTGAAAAATGGCGAAACTTAATGTTCACTCTGGTGATATTCTTCCCGGCATTTTCAGTAGTCTTTGGTGGTGCGCAGTTGGCAGGAATGATCATTTTACAAAACGCCAACTCATGGATTATGGTGATTTTGGGACTGGCAGTTCAAGTCTCAGCTCTAGCTATCGCACCGCTGGTATTTAAGCTAAGCGGCGGAGTTTTGGGTCGATTTGCTGGCATCGTCAACAATAAAAACCGCGGTGTCATCGACCGAACTAAAAACTGGTCACGTGACCGTAGTCAATTGGCAGCAGACAAAAATTCATTAAGTAAAGCTGATGGTGAGCTGAAAAATGGTATACGCAAAGTGGGGCGCTGGGCTAACTACCGCTCACGTGAGTTTAAGACCCGTTCAGAAACCTACCAAAAACGTGCTGATGCAGCATACAAAGTTTCCCGCGCCAACCAAATTGCTGATATTGAGTCGCGAGCCGCTGCTGACCAATTGTCACTAGCTGATGCCACGACCGCAAACGCTTATGAGGAGATGAAAGTTAAGTCTGAGAATTCACAAATACCAGCCAACCTGAACAAAAGAGCTGCCCGCCGCTATAAAACACTACAAGAAGAAGTTCAACAAGAAGCGCGCAGTATTGCGATTCAAGGGCTGCGAAAGAATAGTATTCAGCGCGTTAATGACTACATCTTAGCAAATGACTTAGCTAAACAAAAGGATCTACGAGCCCAAGCAGGTTCTGTGGAAAATATGTACTTCGGCAAGGATCGTGGCTCGCAGCGCGTATGGTCAGCGGCGCGCAGTACCATCAGTAAAGCTAACAAGGAATCAATTGAGAACGCTATGACTATCTTGAATTCTATGAACGTCAGTAATGATGATATGGTGGACTTAGCAAACGGTGTCAGTCGACGCGACTTGACGGTTACTGATGATATCCGCTACGCAGCAGTTCATCATGTGTTGGGCGGTAAGGACGCTGTGGCCATCCAGAGCTTGCTGCAGAAAACCGACTTTGGTTCACTCAATGATGAATTGGCACAAGAATATGGTGACGCGTTGCTATCCAACTCTGCCAAACCAGCCTGGTTGGGTGGTGCAGCTGCAGCGGCCATTAAGGCCAATAATGTTGATATGAACGGTCCAGACTACATGAGGAAGCTTATGCTTGATAACCTTAACATCGGTGGTTTGTCGACCGAAGCAATTGTTGGTTCAGACCTGGCTTACTTGAAGCCGCTCAAGGAAGCCCTGAGCGACCAAAGCTTTGTCTCACAAATCAATGAAACTGGGCTGGACACGCTGCGCAAGAACCTTGTTTTGGCACAAACTGATCCTCGATTTAGTAGTCGAATTGGTAAGACCGGTGGTACAATTCGAGAAATCTCTCTTTCTCTGGGGATTAAGCCCGAAGATTTAACTAGTTAAGCTATCTTTGCTATACTAGTATCATATGGCTGTGTATAGAGTGCCCCAGGATGTGGAAGCAGAAGATAAGCTGCTTGGGCCGTTCAGTTTTAAGCAATTTGTGTTTCTCATTATTGCGGTGGGCTTTTTTGGTATAGCGTGGGCGCTGGGAGTTGCTTTGTTGCCACTGGCAATCATTCCTTTGCCGTTTGGCGTGTTTTTCACCGTATTGGCTTTACCACTGCGTAAGGAACAGCCCATGGAGATATACATTGCGGCCGTGATATCGTTCTTCCTAAAGCCACGGGTTCGCCTCTGGGAACCAGACGGAGTAGAGACGCTGATAGAAGTGGTGGCACCAAAAACTAAGGAAGAAAATCTGAGTAAAAATTATGATCAACGAGAGATCCAGCGACGATTATCATATCTGGCAAATATCGTTGACACACATGGTTGGTCAGTCCGCGGCGTCGGCAACCCAGAAGCGACAGGTAATTTGGACACCGCTAGTTCACTACAGGCTGATTTTTATAACACCGCCGTTCAGGCAGAGGAAGATATTTTAGATCGGGGTAATACTACCTCACGACAAATTGCTGATATGATCGCCGAGACCGACCAACAGCGGCGGGAAGAGTTAATGCAGCGCATACAAAAACCTCAAACACCAGCAGCACAGTCACCAGCTCAACCAGCAGTCTTCATGGCTGCGCAGGAGGAAGATATGCCAAAATTAACAGTCAATCCATATCCTCACATGCGCCAGGGTGTCTTATCTCCAGCAGGGGAGCAACCTGTCACCACCCCGCCGGCTGACCAAAATCAACCTATACAACGACCTGTTGACCCTGGTATAATAGACCTTGCAAATAATCATTCTGATCTTTCCATCGCGACCCTACAAAAAGAAGCAGATCGGATACATAAACGCTCAGAGGAAAAAGCTGAGGAGGAAGTGGTGATTTCACTACGTTAGGTGGGAAATGCAACCAGATAATCAACAACCACATCAACTACCGCCCGACCCGACAACACCGTCGGTTGTTTCTGGACAACCCGGCCAAGCTTTACCACAACAACCACAGCCTGGTCAGCCGATGCCACCAATACAGCCTGGTATGACTCAACCCGGTCAAGCAGTTCCAACTCCGCAAAACCCACCAGCACCTAAAGACAAAAAGAGCGCCATCAGCACACAAAATACGTTATTGTTTTCAGAGATGCGTGAAAACATGATCATCATGAGCGATGGTAGCTTTCGAGCAGTGATAGAATGTCAGTCCATCAACTTTGACTTGATGAGTACCCGCGAGCGAGAAGCTATCGAATTTAGCTATCAAAACCTACTTAACTCACTTTATTTCCCAATTCAAATCTTAGTGCGGTCACAGCGCGTTGACATTGGCCCGTACCTGGACCGATTGTCACACATTCGCCGCTCTCAGGACAATATGTTGCTGAATGTGTTAATGGATGACTATATGAACTTCATCGACGTTTTGTCACAAGAGGCAAATATCATGGATAAACGCTTTTTCATCGTGGTGCCGTATTTTCCTGGTGGTGATGTTAATGCCATGAAACAGCAAGCAAAGGGTCTGTTTGATAGCTTCTTTAGTGGCAAGAAAGAAACGTTAATTACCAGAATTGATCAACCAATGTACGAGAAGGCAAAAGATGAAATCAAAAACCGCATCGATACGGTGATGAACGGTTTGTTTGCCATGGGTGTGAAGAGTTTACAACTTAACACTAGGCAGCTTGGAGAATTGTTCTACACTTCATATAACCCCGACACTGCAGCACGCCAGCCATTAGTGCGCAACCCTAATGATCTGACGACGACTTATATCCGCAAGGGAAATGGTGAATCACCATATGGAGGAGATTTCTAATGGCTAAGAAAAAATTAGATGCCATCGATATCGCTGCTCAACAGCGTGCTCGCGAACAAGCCGAAGTCGAGCAAGCCTTCTTGACCGGTGTGAGAACTTTGCGCGATTTTATCGCCCCAAGTAGTGTGGAAATTCAAGCGAGCTATTTCCGACTGGGCGCCAAGTATGGTCGCACCATCTACGTCTATGGTTATCCTCGTGAAATTTACACTGGTTGGTTGAGCTCAGTGATTAATATCGACGAGGTGCTAGATATCAGTATGTTCATTTACCCAGTTGATACGCAAGTGGTGCTGAACAATTTGCGTAAAAAAGTGACTCAGCTGGAAGCTAGTATGAATATCAACGCAGAGAAGGGGCGTGTGCGCGACCCAGCCATGGAAGCTGCCTTGCAGGATGCCGAAGAACTGCGTAACCAACTACAGATTGGGTCGGAAAAATTCTTCCGTTACGGATTATATGTGACGATTTATGCCGACAGTATTGATGAATTGAACTTTGTTCAACATAAGATTGAGACAATTTTTGGTCAGCAGCTTATCTTTAGTAAAGTAGCGTCAAACCAGCAAGAACAGGGACTAAACAGCACCGTTCCTCAGTTGATGGACCAACTACAGATTCGCCGTAACATGAATACTGGTGCCATCTCCACTAGCTTTCCATTCACGTCTGCTGATTTAACTGATGGCAAAGGTGTGTTGTATGGCATCAATATGCACAACAATGGTTTGGTGATCTTTGACCGATTTTCTCTGGAAAATGCCAACATGGTGGTGTTTGCCAAGTCTGGTGCTGGTAAGTCATTTACTGTGAAGCTGGAAGCACTGCGTAGTATGATGACCGGCGCTGACATCGTCATCATCGACCCAGAAAATGAGTATCAAAAGCTGTGTGATGCGGTTGGCGGTAGCCACATACGCTTGAGTCTAAACAGTGACACGCGTATTAATCCGTTTGATTTACCACGGGTGATCGATACGGAAGAGGCGGACGATGCTTTGCGTGCTAACTTGGTTACGCTGCACGGTTTGTTGCGTCAGATGTTGGGTGGTTCAGTGGCTGGTTCTATCGGATTAACGGCGGCAGAAGAGGCGGATATCGACCAGGCGTTGATCGACACCTACGCTCGTGTTGGCATCACATCAGATCCATTGACTCACAACTCAACACCGCCAACCATTCATGATCTGTACGACACACTGCTACATATGGGCGGCACCGGCCCACAACTGGCGCAGCGTCTACGAAAATTTACCTCTGGTACTTTTGCTGGTATTTTCAGTCAGCAGAGCAACATTGACATCAATAACGCCATGGTGGTCTTTAATATCCGGGACCTGGAAGATGAGCTGCGCCCGACAGCTATGTATATTGTATTGAATCACATCTGGAATATCACTCGAACCGACCAGAAAAAGCGTATGTTGATCGTTGACGAGGCGTGGCAATTGATGAAATATGAAGACTCAGCTAGTTTCTTGTTTAGCCTAGCGAAACGAGCCCGAAAATATCAACTAGGACTCACTACCATCACTCAGGACGTCGAGGACTTTGTGGGCAGTAAAATGGGTCGCGCCATCGTCGCCAACTCATCCATGCAGTTACTCCTCAAGCAATCATCCAGCGCCGTTGATGTGCTTTCCAGTGTGTTTAAGCTAACCGAGGAAGAGCAGAAACGCTTAGCGAATTTCCCAGTTGGACAGGGGCTGTTCTTTGCTGGACAAAACCACGTGCACATCCAGATTCAAGCCAGTGATACCGAGTATGATCTGATTAATACTTCACCTGTAAAACAACAGCTTCCGTCTGAAACACCAATTGGTGGATATGGAGCAGTATAATCATGGCGCGGATTGATTATACGACTGATCCAGATGTTGATGAACGGCTCAATCCGGCCTCTGAACAAACGTCTAAATATCTGAACTCCATGGAGAATAATGCCGCCAATGATAATTTTTATGATGGCGACAAGAAAGACGACGGGCTCAACGCCGCGGACAGTGTTAATAGTCAAGAACAGTTGTATTCTCGATCACCTTTAGGCAAGGCCGGCGGTAAAAAGCGTGGTAACCTCTTAGCAAATATGAGTCGTAGAAAATGGGGCGCTACAGCCGGTATCGGTGGAGGGTTGTTTGGCTTAATGATGTTATTTTTCACAATTTTGCCATATAAGCTTGATGCCATGGTCTCCACCATCACCGACCAGCTCAGCTCTGTGCCACAGCACGCCATCAACCAACGACTCGAGTATATCACCACTCGTTGGGTCGCCATGAAAATGATGCAAACCGCATATCCTGGCGATGCCAATCTCGTGTTCTGTGCTGGCGGTGGTGTGTTGTGTCACCTGGGAGCTACAAAATACAGCACGTGGTTTGAAGAACAGCTTGATGCTAAATTTGAAAAAGAAGGAAGAAACGTTAAGGCTGTCTTTAATGCAAGTGGTAGAAACACCCTGGGTGGTAAAGCGACCTCATTTACCATGCATCTTGAGTCAAAAGATATGAACTCTGTCCTGCAAGGGGTAGAAAAGGAATTATCTCACAAAGATATGCGTCGTCATATCAAAAAGATGACACGTAAAGTTCATGGCCGTAATTACTTCATGCGCTATCTATCTAAACGTGTATTGTACCGAAAATACGGTGTGAAAAAGTTTAACATCATACCAGAAAAAGCTGGTCAGAAATATGCTGACTTTAAGGCTAAGATCAAGCTAAATATGAATACTCGCATCACTGCCAAAATGTCACCTCGCTTTGCAGCATATCTGGGATGTTTAGACGGTACTGATGCCAAAAAATGCCAGGACACGTTGGATAAACTAAATAATGACCTTGACTCGAAGATTAGATCGCAAGCGCGACGTGAAGGGAATCATTGTAATAAACGGGTTAGATGACGGTGGTCGCCGAATCATT
>CAUVPL010000023.1:0-7519 GCA_963553685.1 uncultured Candidatus Saccharibacteria bacterium | reverse complement strand
TGAAGTGCAGCCTGATGCTGCACCGTATGATATATACAAGCCCAAAGTGCCGGCGCGCTACGTTCTGGAAGTGGCTGCTGGTGTAGCTAAAAAATCGAGCATCGTCAAAGGCACCAAAGTAGAGTTTACAACCGAGGCGACGCAATGAACGTAGCAGTATTGCTCGTAGCGGTTCTGGTGGTGATCTTTGTGGCGGTGTTGGTGACAGGTAGGTGCATCGGTCCACTGGCCCTAGCGGCTGCTGCTGGATATATTTTTGTGGAATTGTGGATGGAAGCTGTGCGCGTCATTTTGGGTGGCGTGGGTATCAATCTGCCGTGGCTACCTGATGGTGTGGTAGCAGCGCTGATATTGTTGCTCGTACCCATGGGGATGCTGATGATTGGCGGCCCAAAATACCACAAGAAACATGAGAAGCTGGTGGCTGCAGCTGTCGTGGCCTTGTTGGTAGCAGCGCTACTGGTCGGTGTCTTGGCGAAATATATTGCGGTTGATGGCGCGGCGCAAACAGTAGTGCAGCAATTGACTGCCTGGCGCCAATATATCATTACCGTTGGGCTGGGTATGGGGCTGGCGGATTTATTTTTACTGCACACTGTCAAAACAAAGTCCAAACCCGGCCCAAAGAAGCATTGATATACCGTGGATTATGTGCTAGAATGAAAAAGTTCATTCTTGATGGGCCCATAGCTCAGTTGGTTAGAGCACCTGCCTTTTAAGCAGGGTGTCCCGGGTTCAAGCCCCGGTGGGCCCTCCAATGTTGAAATCGACTCCTTATCTGGAGTCTTTTTTCTTATCTATAATCTGGTTATACTTTAACTATGAATAGTCGCCTATTTGAGAAAATTCATATTTCTTGGTTGGTGGCGGCGTGGTGTTTGGGGTTGACGGTTGGCGTAATTGCGGTTCATCGTTTATCGCGGTCAACGGTGTTTGACTGGCGGACTTTGGTGCTTGGGTTGGGGTTGATGGCTGTGGTGATGGTTTTGCGGTGGCGAGTGTTGGTGATTGTGGCGCTTATTTCTGGCGGATTAGTCGGGCTGTGGCGCGGTGAGCTGGGCCGAGCTGGTTTGGAGGTGTACGATTCGCTGATTGGTAAAACTGCCGTTATTCAAGGTCGTGTTTTGGAAGACCCCGACATTGATAAGAAAGGGCAAACGGTGTTGCGATTGAGTGACTTGCGGATCAGTGGTGAGAAATTAGCAGGACAACTATGGGTGGTGACGGCCGACAAGCGTCCCATCAAACGCAGTGACATCGTCCAGATACAAGGAAAATTGACGGCGGGATTTGGTGCTTTTTCGGCGAGCATGTATCGGGCAAAAATTGGCAGCGTCGAGCGTCCAGTCCCCGGCGACGTGGCGGTTGGGGCGCGCGACTGGTTTGCTGAGCGGGTGCGCAAGCATATTCCAGAGTCTGAGTCGGCACTGGGTTTGGGATTTTTGTTGGGGTTACGGCGAGCCATGCCGACGGAACTGAGCGATAATTTGAAGATTGCTGGTCTGACACACATTGTGGTGGCTAGCGGTTACAATTTGACAATTTTGGTACGCCTGGCGCGGCGGTTATTTGCCAAGCGGTCAAAATATTTGGCAATGCTCAGCGCGGCAACGATGATCCTTGGTTTCATGGCGGTGACGGGTTTGAGCCCGAGCATGTCGCGGGCTGGGCTGGTGGCGGGACTCAGTTTGGCAGCCTGGTATTACGGACGGACGATTCATCCGCTGGTGCTGTTACCAGTTTCGGCGGCAATTACCCTGCTAGTTAATCCGCAATTTGGCTGGGGTGATTTGGGCTGGCAACTGAGCTTTGCGTCGTTTACTGGCGTGATCATTCTGGCGCCGCTGCTGCACAAATATTTCTTTGGCGACAAAGAACCCGGCACGTTTCGGCAAATTCTGGTTGAGACGCTGTCGGCGCAGATTGTAACACTGCCACTATTGATGATGAGCTTTGGTGTGGTTAGTAATGTGGCACTGATCGCTAATATGCTTATCTTGCCGTTCGTGCCGCTGGCGATGTTGCTGACGTTTGCATCGGGCGTGTTGGCGGTAGTGCCGATGATTGGCGTGGCCATTGCCCTGCCGACGACTTGGTTGCTGGGCTATATGATTCAGGCGGCCAACTGGCTGGCGAGCCTGGAATGGGCGCAGATGGAGGTGAATATCACCTGGTGGCAATGCGGTGCGATGTATGTGGTGATGATTGGCGCCATGTGGTGGATGAAGAAGCAGACGAAATTGAAACTTGGGAGGGTAAATATAGTCGAGTAGTGTGGTATAATTATCACATGAAGATCATTAAACGACAAGCAAGTGATATACCAAAAGAATCAGCACACGGAGGGAGCGGGGCACGAAAGGTGTATGCAGACGCAAGTCATGCAATGAGCCGATATTTTGAGGCAATTACCCATGGCTACCTGCCCGGTGGTGCAACGTTTGACTGGCACGATCATCCTGGCGTGGAAGAGACAATGATTGTCATGAAGGGCAGTGGCGTGGTTTCAGATGAAGACGGTACATATGATTATAATCCCGGCGATGTCTTTATTTTTCCTCCCGACACACAGCATACAATACACAATCCGACTAATGATGAGCATGAAATGATTTTCGTGCGAGTTAAAGCATAGTCTTTTATGATAGATTGCCCAGTAGTTTGTGCGCGGTAAATTGTCTCACGTCTGTATTTGATATATAATACTAACAGATTGAATATAGATAAACGGTAGGAGAAATACATGGCAGGACACAGTAAATGGGCGACGACACACCGGCAGAAAGCGATTGTTGATGCGAAGCGTGGCGCGATTTTCACGAAATTGGGTAATCAAATTGCAATCGCAGCGCGTGGCGGCACCGACCCGACGCTGAATGCAAGTTTGGCAATGGCCATTGAAAAAGCCAAGGCCGCCAATATGCCGAGTGCTAATATCCAGCGAGCGATTGACCGTGTGGCTGACAAAAGCGCAGCAGCGCTGGAAGAAATTGCCTATGAGGGTTATGGCCCGGGCGGCGTCGGCATCATCATCGAAACAGCAACTGACAATCGTAACCGCACCTTGCCGGAAGTGAAAACCGCGCTAGTCAAAAACGGCGGGCGAATCGCTGACGCCGGCAGTGTGGCGTTTCAGTTTACCCGCAAGGGCGTAATCACCGTGGAGGGTACGGGCGAGGAATTGCTGCTGCAAGTGCTAGACGCTGGTGCTGAAGATGCAGTTGAGGAAGACGGCGAGATCATCGTCTATACTGAACTAAAAGATTTGGCGAGCGTCAGAAATGCATTGGCTGAGCAGGGTCTGAAAGTGAAAGATGCCGAACTGCGCTACATCGCTAATACACCAGTTGAGATTGCTGATACGGAAACCGCACAGAAATTGATGAAGGTAGTTGACGCTCTGGACGACTTGGACGACGTGGTGAATGTGCACACTAACGCCAATATCACGGCAGCATAACATTATCATCAGAAAAAATCGCCTCACTCTCGGGGCGGTTTTTATTTTCGCAAAAAGTACGCTACACTAAGAGTTAGTTAACCATAAGCAAGGGGCGAGCATGAAATATTTGCGTAACACACTACTTATGATACTAATCGCGGCATTGATCATGCCGTCGCCGTCAGTTTTGGCGGTTGCTAATGCGGGAGCTGAGGTGGCATCTGGCGGTGACACATCACAGACGACTGAGACACCAGCAAACGACATATTACCATCCAACCCCAACTCAGCTGTTACTGCACCTTCGTCTCAACCAGAGTCAAACCCAGTTGTCGAGCAACCGACTACAAAACCGGTAGCACAAACTAATTCGCCAGCTACCGAGCCGGTGCATTCAACTTCTCAGCCAGCACCAACAACTGATGAAGCACTTGAAAAAACAGCGCCATTGTTGATCTCGAAAGTTAGCTTCGACAAGAAATATATTGAGCTGTATAATCCAACGGACAGTAATATGAAGCTGGCAGGGTGGAAGATTGAACACTATAAGGCTGATGTGAAAAATGGCGGAAAAGAGTTTAAAAATGAAGTAATTTTAGCCAATGACTTTTTGGTGATTTCAAATGATCCGGCACTAACAAAAGCGGTGAAGTTTGATAAGGTACCGAATATGATTCAGGGTGAAGGGTCGGTGGTGTTGTCGCGATCTGATGGATCGACTGCTGATGTTGTTGGTTGGGGTGAGGCAAAAAAATTTTTGGGTGCACCCGTAACTGGCGGTGCCAAAACTGTCTGGCGCTGTTTTGCTAGCGGCCTCATCGTTGATTCGAAAAACAATCTGGCTGACTTTTCATCAAACAAAACAGCTGATGATCAGGAGGTTGCGCCATACGCACGCCCGTATTGCAAAACTCCTGAGCCACCAAAACCACTGAATAAGTGTGAAGGTTTGAAGTTGAATGAAGTTGCCTCTCACGTTGACGAGCCGTTTATCGAACTGGTGAATGTGAGCGACAAGGCTATTACGACAGCTGGCTGTAAGTTGGAGACTAGCAGTAATAATTCACAAGAAGTACTTGGTGATATTGAACTGAAACCCGGTGAGTTATGGGCGGTCAAGGTGAAACATACAAAATTAAAATTGCCAAAAATGAAGGGTAAGGTGCGTATCCTGGACGAGGCTAGCGCGGAAATTGACGCCACTGAATATGACAAAATGCCAAAGGGTGCTTCCTGGAGCTTGCTTGATGGTGAGTGGATGCAGACGTTTGCAGTGACTGAAGATGCTGCCAATGCGTTTAAGGAATATGCGGATTGTCAGAATGGATATGAGCGTAACACACTGGGTAAATGTGTGAAAATTCCAACGCCGCCTACTGTGTCTGATGTGTTGGCGCCGTGTCCAGCTGGTCAATATCGGCATCCTGAAACGCGTCGCTGTCGGAAAATCGAAGCAGTAAAAACCGTAACGCCATGCAAAGAAGGATATTACCGCAGCGAGGAAACTGGTCGCTGTCGCTCAATCGCCTCAGCCGCCGCCAAAACCTTGAAGCCTTGTCCTGACGGTCAATTTCGCAATCCAGCAACTGGTCGCTGCAAGAAAATCGCTGCCGCCGATGACATTCTAAAAGATTGCCCGGAAGGCTTTGAGCGCAATCCAACCACCCGTCGTTGTCGGAAGGTAAAAACCGCCAGCATGCCAATTGTTGGGTCGGCGACAGCGGGCGTTCAACACGTTGCTGGTGCGACTTGGGGCTGGTGGGTGTTTGGTGGCGTTAGTTTATTGGCGGTAGGCTACGGCGCATGGCAGTGGCGCTGGGAGCTGTCGCAATTGATACGACGATTACGGCGATGAGTTAGTGACCGAGTAGTCAAATCATTGCTATAATAAAACCATGAGAATTATTGGTATCGATCCAGGCACGGGGATTTTGGGATTTGGTGTGATTGATTTTTCGGGCGGTAAGTTTAAGCTGGTGACAGCGGGAGTCGTCAGAACGCCACCTCATACGCCAATTGATGAGCGGCTGGAGGAGATTTTTGACAGTTTGACTGAGATCATTGCGGAGACTAAGCCTGATGTCATGTCGATTGAGAAATTGTTTTTTGCTCGTAATGTCACGACAGCGATTTCCGTGGCGGAAGCGCGTGGTGTAGCGATGCTCACGGGGCGAAAAGCGGGATTGCCGATCGCCGAGTATACGCCGCTGCAAATCAAACAGACACTGACGGGCTATGGCAAAGCTGATAAAAAGCAAGTGCAGGAAATGGTTCGCTTGAATTTGGGACTCAAGGATGTGCCGAAGCCAGACGACTGTGCTGATGCTCTGGCGGCGGCAATTACCCATGCAGCGATGAATCGGGTATAATGAGATTATGATTGCACATGTTTTTGGAAAAGTTGCCGAGAAGTTTAATGGGTCATTGGTGATTGACGTTCACGGCGTTGGCTATGAAGTTAGTGTGGCGGCTGGTGATTTTGATGCGGTGATGTTGGATCAGGATGTGAAGTTTTATACCTATCATCACGTGCGCGAGCAGGCAGAAGAGCTATTCGGTTTTTCAAGTCTGGCAGCAAAGAAGCTGTTTGAAATGCTCATCACGGTTCAGGGTGTCGGCCCAAAGGCAGCACTGGCAATTCTCAGCCTTGGCGACGCAGAGCACGTACGCAATGCCATCGCCAACGCTGACAGTGCGTTTGTGCAAAAAGCTGCTGGCGTCGGTAAAAAAACTGCTGAGCGCGTGGTGGTTGATTTGAGCGATAAAGTTGGCTTGCCAACGCAGTATGGTCGAGCAGACACTACAGTCCAATCTGAACTGAACACCTCTGACGAAGCATTGGAAGCGTTGATGACACTGGGCTACACCTTGGCTGACGCCACAAAGGCGCTAGAGAACGTTGACATCAAGTTACCGACGGCGCAACGGGTGACCGAGGCGTTGAAGAAATAATAAGTTTGAAATATATCAGGTCAGACTAACTCGGCTACGGGGTTTGTGGTGCTGTACTATTGACTAAATAGTACAAATGATATATAATATAGCTCTGTGAATAGAGCTATTACCGAAACAATTCTTGACGAACAGTTATGGGAACAACGAAACTGTGCTAACCAAGAAGACCCAACAGTGACCGATCCTGAATTGACAGTGTCAGCAAAGGTGCTGGACCAATATACCTCACAGGAAAATCTCACGGCACTATTTGATAACAAAGAACAGGCAGCCTCTCTTGCTAAGCTATCAGCCGAGCTGTTGACCACCTACCCAAATTATCCATATCATCAGCCTGCACATGGCGTGGACGTGATGTGCTCAATACGTGCGCTGACGGATGTGATCCCGGCGGACAGAATGAATTCAGAGCAAAAGGATCTGTTGTTGGTGGCGGCAGCGGCGCACGATGCTGGGTTTGAGGCTGGCCCGCCGCCAGATGGTTATGCTACCAAAGAGCATTATGCGGTCTCATTTCTTGATGAACACTATGAACCCGGCTCGGCTGAGTATGAGTTCATGAAAAGTGCAATCATCGGCACCATTCCTGGTCCAAAAGAGCAAATCTGTCGTGACAGTATCCAGGCGAAATTGTTACATCACGCCGACCTTGGCTATGTCTGGCAATCAGGCGGTCAAGATTTTTTGAATTATGCCATGAGATTCCGTGTCGAAGAGTGTGGCGAGATGTCGTGGCGAGAGTTTCAGAAATTGGAAAGCTCGTTTTTAGCGAACTATCAGCGACACTTGGAAGATGACATGAGGGCCTGCGGCGTTGCGGAAAAAATGATTCAACAGATGGTACGCCAGGTTGCTGAGAATAGGCAATTCATCACTAACCCAAAATTGGATGAACCGAGCCAAGAAATATTTCAGGATTGGCCAATGGCTCAGGAGAAGCAGGTATCATCTCCGTACCGCATTGGCAAAACTGTTCTTACGAGTTCAGGCGTGTCTTTGTAAATGTGAATAAATAGTGCATGGCTGGTATAATCCATACTAGGAGGTATCATGAATACATGCACGACACAGAAGGAATGTGAAATCTGTCCGCTGCTGGTTGGTCAGACGGCGGCTGACGAC
>CAUVPL010000022.1:0-7557 GCA_963553685.1 uncultured Candidatus Saccharibacteria bacterium | reverse complement strand
TGTGATATAATATAAATTATGCGCCAGTTCGAAGGATATTCGCTCACAACACCAATCACCATCGGTGATGTGCATAATCTATCAAAACAAGTAACTCGACTACCTCGAGGAAGTATCGCTCTATTAGGCACCGACCGACTCGGCATACCATTAGAGCAGCTCGATATAGAACTAACGCCTCGTGATGATTACGCAGAAGGTCGTCGTAACAGCATCAATGAGGTTGGGTTTTATGACGCAACATTGTACTGCTCAGACATACCCCTCGTAACTCAGCCTTGGGCAATCAAGCCATATCTTACCTCTCGTACAGCCGTGAAGGATATTGCTACAATGCAAGCCATTAATAGCCTACAACATCCTCGAGCAATCCGCACCTTTGAACCAAGAGGGGTTGCTCATCTCGAAAATGGTGAGGTGGCTGTTATTAGTGATTTTATGCAGGGTGTACGTAGCTGCGACAGCCTAGTTGATGCATACCGCGAAACGACACTACCTGAGGAAAAAGCGCGACTTATCGCCCGTACCGCATTCGCTACTATGCACTATTTTCACAGCCTCCCAGAGCCATATACAATGAACGACGCACAGATAAAGAACTTTGCGTTTACTATCAATACCGAACCGTGGTGTATTGACACTGAAAAATTTCTATCGACAGACAAAGACGACCCATCATCAATCGGTCAATTCGGACGAGATATTGAGTGCTGTGTTTATTCAATGAGCGGTCAATCTAATAATGACGGTCAGCAAATGTTAATTCCCGAACTTATTATTGAGCATTTTATTAAGCCATACGAAGAGGATATCTCTAATCTATTTCCCCGCGATACCGCTAGTATTATGCAAACATCGATTGAAAATCTCAAACAAGACATAGCCCAAGGAGTCTGATGTCAGGGCCCTTGGTGGCGATGTAATTAGCGCCGTCGCTTATGCCGCTGCAAATCAGCCACCTTTAGCCGCACTAAGTGTCGGTCGATGAGCTGTTTGGCTTTTTCACGTTCTATTTGGTCGTCGGCGTTGTCGCGTGCTGCAATGGCTCGCTCCAGTGCTGCCTGAGTTTCCGCTTCAATGATATCGTCACCATGGTCAGCTTCATCAACCAAGATCCGCACACCCGTCTGATCAATTTCCACCACACCGCCAGAGATAGCGAAGAATTCTTCTTCCTGCGTCTCTTTGGTACGGCGCACGGTGATGACGCCGTCCTTGGCCACTGTCACCAGCGGCTCGTGACTCGGCAGCACCGAAATTTCGCCATCAATCGTCGGAATAGTCACCGAATAGATCGCTTCTTCCAGCTTGACACCACCGAGCGTTACTAGCTTCAGATTCATCAGGCTAATCCTTCTTTGCCTCTGGTTGCTTTGCGCTTTCGGCATCGCGAGCTACCTGGTCGGCCAAGGTGCCTTGTACCATGTAGAACCAGCTTTCTGGCTTGTCATCGTATTTACCAGCCAGAATGTCGGCAGCGTCGCGAATGGTGTCTTCCAATTTGACGTACACGCCAGGGTTGCCAGTAAATTTCTCAGCCACGTGGAATGGCTGCGCCAAGAAGCGCTGGATACGGCGAGCCCGAGCAACGATTTGCTTCTGGTCGTCCGACAATTCTTCCATGCCAAGGATGGCGATGATGTCCTGCAATTCTTTGTACTGCTGCAACACTCGCTGAACTTCGCGTGCCACGCGGTAATGTTCCTCGCCAACGATTTCTGGATCAAGTGAATTAGAACTGGAGTCCAACACGTCGACAGCAGGGTAGATACCAATTTCCGTCAAAGCACGGTTCATCACGATGGTCGCGTCCAGGTGGGCGAAGGTCGTCGCCGGCGCTGGGTCGGTCAAGTCGTCGGCCGGCACATAGACCGCCTGGACAGAGGTAATCGAGCCTTTCTTCGTCGAGGTAATGCGCTCCTGGAGAGCGCCCATTTCTTGCTGCAAGTTTGGCTGATAACCCACAGCGCTTGGCAAACGACCAAGCAATGCCGATACCTCGGCACCAGCCTGCGTGTAGCGGTAAATATTGTCGATAAACAGCAGCACGTCTTTGCCTTCATCACGAAAGGCTTCAGCCATCGCCAAACCCGACAGTGCCACGCGCAAACGTGCTCCAGGCGGCTCATTCATCTGGCCAAACACCAGCGAGGTCTTGTCCAGCACGCCCGCTTCTTCCATCTCATAGTAGAGGTCGTTGCCTTCGCGGGTACGCTCACCAACACCAGCAAACACCGAGTTACCAGAGTGGAACTTGGCAATGTTGTTGATTAGCTCGGTGATCAGGACGGTTTTACCGACACCAGCACCGGCGAACAGACCAGCCTTACCACCTTTGGCCAGCGGGGCGATGAGGTCAACAACTTTGATTCCAGTTTCCAAAATCTCCGTCTTGTTCGACTGCTCGGAAAGATCCGGAGCAGGGCGGTGAATTGGCGCGGTTTTGCCCTTTGGCTGCGGTTTCTCGTCAATCGCTTCACCGACCACGTTAAACATGCGCCCCTGAGTCTCGGCACCCACTGGCACAGAAATCGGCGCACCAGTCGCCACCACTTCCGCACCGCGAGCCAAGCTGTCAGTCGACGACAACGCGATCGTTCGCACCGTGTGCTCGTCGAGGTGCTGCGCTACTTCCAGCACCAGCGTCTCTTTGCCATTTTTAACATGCAGCGCGTCATAAATCGCCGGCAATTTAACGTCACGTGGAAACTCCACATCGACCACCACGCCAACGATTTGAATAATTTTTCCTAAGTCTTTTGCCATCTTATTCTCCTTTATCATTGTTCCATCGCCTCCACGCCACCAGAAATTTCGGCCAGCTCTTGGGTAATCGCACCCTGACGGGCTTTGTTCATCGCCAGTGTCAGGTCGTCCACCAGGTCAGATGCATTATCCGTCGCATTCTTCATGGCCATCATCCGCATGGAGTGCTCGCTCGCGCGGGCATCCAGTAGCGCTTGAAACAATCGCGCACCCGTCAAACGGTAAGCGACAGCATCCAGCACTTCTGGAATGCTTGGCTCATATTTGGCATCAGAAACCGTATTTGACACTTCGCTTGGATCAACCAAGGCCTTGGTGCCTGCCGGCAGCAAACGCGACAGTTCCGCCGTTTGCACCATGCTATTGACAAATCGTGTATACACCAACGTCACCGCGTCAACTTCGCCATTCTCAAACATGCTAATGGCGGTGTTCAAAATCGTGTGAAAAGTCAGTCCGGACGGCTGGTCTGGCAAATTATCATAATTACCCACCACTTTGGTATCCTTCAAGCGTGATGCAAACTGCGAAGCTCGGCGGCCGACGGTCAAGGTCAAATTCTCAATGCCGCACTCATCGTCGCGCTTCAGCAGCTCCAAATACTTCTTCAAGACATTAGTGTTATACGCACCAGCCAGGCCTTTGTCGCTGGCAATGACAATGATTAGACGCTTAGTGATTTTGCGGCGCTTAAACAGTGGGTGATTATCCGTCGCACCTTGGCTCGCCAAGTAACTCAGCAACTCCTCGGCTGCCATGGTGTAGGGAGCTGACGCCTTGTCCGCCTCTTGCGAACGGCGCATTTTGCTGGCCGCCACCAACTGCATCGCCTTAGTGATTTGCTTGGTCGAATCCACCGAGCGAATGCGATTTTTCAGCGCACGAGTACTCGGCATGGATTACTCCTCAAACCCTTTCACTGCTACTTGGGTTGCCTCGTCAATGACCCGGAGCTGCTTGTCAGTCGGCTTGTCGCCCTTATTCAGTTCGCGCATGGTGTCTTTAGCGTTATTCCAAAGCTGCGTCAACAGGCCAGCCTGTGCTTCCTTGATCTTAGCGACTGGCACATTGTCAAAGGCACCGCTAGTCACCGCGTGAATACTAACAAATTGTTCCCAGACGCTCATTGGCTGATATTGCGGCTGCTTCAAGAGCTCAGTCAAGCGTTGACCGCGGTCAATTTGTGCCTTAGTCGCATCATCCAGGTCCGAGCCAAATTGAGCAAACGATGCCAATTCACGGAACTGGCTCAAGCCCAACTTCAGGTTACCACCGACCGATTTAACCGCCTTGGTCTGAGCAGCACCACCAACGCGGGAGACTGATAGACCAGCAGAGATAGCCGGGCGAATACCTTGATAGAACAAGTCGGTTTCTAGGAAAATCTGACCGTCGGTGATGGAAATCACGTTGGTCGGGATGTATGCCGAGATGTCGCCAGCCTGTGTCTCGATGATTGGCAGGGCAGTCAACGAGCCGGCACCCAATTCGTCTGACAACTTAGCTGAACGCTCCAGCAGGCGAGAGTGCAAGTAAAACACATCACCAGGATAGGCCTCGCGTCCCGGTGGACGGCGCAGCAACAATGACATCTGACGGTACGCCACGGCGTGCTTGGTCAAATCGTCATAAATCATCAGCGCGTGGCCGCCGTTGTCACGGAAATATTCACCCATAGCCGTACCAGCATATGGCGCCAAGTACAGCAGGGAAGCCGCGTCCGACGGGCTGGTCGCCACCACGATGGTTTGCTCCATCACGCCTTCTTCTTTCAGACGGTCAACCAACCTGGCAATCTTTGATAATTTCTGTCCAATCGCCACGTAGACGTTGACCACGCCAGTCTTTTGCCGTGCCTGGTTAATCATGGTGTCGATAGCAATCGCGGTCTTACCAGTCTGGCGGTCACCGATGATCAGCTCGCGCTGCCCGCGACCGATTGGGAACATGGCGTCGATTGACATGATACCGGTCATCAATGGCTCATGCACCGACTTGCGGCCCATCACGCCGATGGCTGGACGCTCAATCAGCCCACGCTGCTTGGTCTTGATGGCTGGTCCACCATCGAGCGGCCGACCTAAGGGGTCAACCACGCGGCCAAGCAGCTCCTCGCCAACTGGCACGTCCAGCACTGCACCCTTGCGGCGAACGCTGGCACCAGCCTTGACTTTTTCTTCGCCACCGAGGATCACCGCACCAATTTCGTCTTCCATCAAGTTCAGCGCAAAGGCTTCCACCACGCCGCCATCAGTTTCAATTTCTAGCACTTCGCTGTAGCCAGCTTTACTGAGGCCGTGCACCCACGCCACGCCGTCGCCGACGCGGATGACCACACCAGCGTCCGCTAGTCCTTCCGTCGCCTCCAGCTGCGCGATTTTTTCCCGCAGGCTTTTGGCTAGTTCTGTCACATCAATCTTGCTCATTTTTCCTCCTAGATTTTCTTCGCCCGCAAGTCGTTTAATTTCTTGGCAATCGTCGCGTCCAGCGTTGCAGTTGGCGTCCGCAGTTTGAAGCCGCCGATGAGTTCTGGGCGAACCACTTCGCTCAGCTGAACAGCCGCCTGTGGTTTCTGCAGCAATGCCATGATGGCCGACCGCGCCTCATCAGTTAACGAACGCGCTGACTCAACAGTCGCTACCGTCAAACCACGCTCTGCTAATTCTGCTTGAATGTCACGCACCAATAAGTCGACTTCACGCTGACGTTTTTCATGACTCAGTAGCGCCGCCACCTCATCTACAACCGTCACATCGTTGTCCATCAATCGTTCAGCCACATACCGAGCCAATTTGCGACGCGACGTTCGTGCAGGCATTAGCGCGCCTCCTTCAAAGCTTTCTCAATCAATTTGCCGTCTTTTTTAGCGTCCAGTTTCTCGTTGACCAAGGTACCAGTCGCTTCAGCCACCAATTGCAATGTTTCGTTATGCAACGCTTGACGCGCAGCGGCAACTTCGCCAGCAATTTCTGTTCGAGCTGCTTCAATGATGCCGTCCGCTCGTGCTTCAGCTTTCTTGGCTGCAGCTTCAACGATTTCCGCTGCCTCGCTCCTGGCGGAAGTAACAATCTCACGCGCCTCTGCTCGTGCTTTGCGCATTGAGGCGTTGATCATTTTTTCCGTCTTGTCAGCATTTTCACGCGCTGATTTGGCAGCTTTTTCAGCCGTTCGAATATCCTTTTCGCGCTTATCCAACATCGCCACTAACGGTGGATATACCCATTTACTCAACACAAACAGCAATACCAAAAATGCTATCGTCTGCAGAACCAACAGCTTCCAATCGATTCCTAAAGAGCCAAACAAGTCAGCCTTATCAGCTGCGTGAGCTTCAGCACTCGCAAATTGTGTTATCAATCTCTCCACAATTTACCTCTAAATTACATAACCTTACCGACGATGGCAGCCACGAAACCGATGATGGCCAAGGCGTCGATAAATGAAATACCAAGAATCATCATGGTACGCAAGTCATTAATCTTCTCTGGGTTGCGACCTGCGGCGTTCATCGCTGCAGCACCGATGATGCCGGCGCCAATTGCTGCGAAGGCTGCTGGGATTGCGTAGGTTAAAGCAAAAGCTAATGCTTCCATGGTTGATATTCTCCTTATAATTATTACTTAACTAACTATTCTCATTCTCTGCCATTTTCTTTGAAATATCAACAGAGGAATGAACATGTGTATGATTGGACTCGTCGTGGTCGCCGTGAGGAGTGAGTCCCAGGGAAATAAATACCGTTGACAGCATGAAGAAAATGTACGCCTGAATGCCGCCGATGAACAGCTCAAACATATAGAATGGCTGCAGTGCTGCTGGTGAAGCGTACTTTGTCAAGTAGGCAATCATGATCAACAACACCTCGCCCGCCAGTACATTACCGAACAGACGAAAACTCAGTCCGAGTAGACGCGAAAATTCTGCTACCAACTCCAAAATACCGACAAATGACATGATTGGATCTTTCAGCGGATTGACGAAATATCGCCCCATATTGCCACGGAATCCCAAGTAGCGGAACGCATAGACTTGCGCCGCAATGATGGTGATGATAGCCAATCCAAACGTCATGTTCAAATCAGCTACGCCGCCACGAAACAGGGGAGTGCCATGCTCTCCAACTGTCACAGGACCAACGAAAGGCAGCAGCCCCAGCCAGTACTGCGCTATCACAAAGAAAAATATCGTGATGGTCAATGGCGCTACTCGCGCCGCCCAAACATCATCTTGGATGACCTGTTTGACCGTGCCGTACAAGCCATCAAACGTCCAGTTAACCAAACGCGTCACAAAGTTAGGTTTCTTTTTACCCAGTGCTACCGCGCGTGTCCGCAGCATAATCCACAGCAAAACTAGTAGCCCCAAAGCGCCCAACAGGTGAGAGTTGGTAATGGAAATACCGCCAACCTGTAATATTTCGTCTGCTTTCACTGAAATATGCAGACTGCTTGCAAACTGGTGTATCATCGATTAGCCTCTCTCTGTTTTTTTATAAATCGTATTTGTTGATAAATCAATCCTGCTGACGTCGCTAGTCCCACGATAATCCCTGCAAACATCAACCACGGTTTCGTGTGTAGCATCAGGTCTGCCCATAGCCCCACCAACATCAAGCCGATACTCGGCACAAACATGCGCCACGTCGTCCCAATGATGGTTTGCATCATGATCGTAGCGGCGTCTATATCTGTTTTTTGGTCGCTCTGAACCTTAGGTTTTTCAGCCATTACCTATACTATATCAATCTGCTATACTATTTGACAATATGCCGAGGAAAAATTATCAAAAATC
>CAUVPL010000021.1:0-8022 GCA_963553685.1 uncultured Candidatus Saccharibacteria bacterium | reverse complement strand
GGTGACCAAGTTGAAGGAACGGTTACTCGTATCACTCCGTTTGGTGCTTTCGTACAGTTGAGCCCGGCGGTTGAAGCATTGGTTCACGTGTCCGAACTAGGTGGTGATGGTACTGATCCAGAGAAAGTATTCACCTTGAATGAGCGCAAGAGCTTTACAGTGCTGGATATTGACAAAGAGAGCCGCAAGATCTCTTTGACACTTGGTGAAGCAAAGAAAAAATAATTAGAACAAAATCCCTGAGGCGTGGTGACGTACCAGAGGTGAGAGGAGCTTATCATGGCAGAAAAAATTGTCAAAATTGCAGATTCAGTAACTGTCGGTGAGCTTGCAGAGACCCTTGGTTTATCCGTGACCACGCTGATTGGTGAGTTGTTCAAAAACGGCATTGCTGCAACAATCAACCAACGTCTTGATTTTGATACTGCCCAGATCGTGGTGGAAGAACTTGGCCTAGACGTGCAGTTGGAGCGCAAGCAGGCAGCTACTGCAGATGCGCCGTTACGCCACGTTCATCAGTTGACAGATAAGGCCGTGGCGCGCCCGCCTATCGTAGCGGTTATGGGACATGTTGACCACGGTAAAACGAGCTTGCTCGACGCTATTTTGGATAAAAAGACTGCTGAGGGTGAAGCTGGTGGCATCACACAGCACATTAGTGCGTATCAAGCGGAACGTAACGGCCGAGTAATTACACTGCTCGACACGCCTGGGCACGAGGCATTTGCTGCTTTGAGACAGCACGGGGCAGTACTGACTGATGTGGTGATTATTGTGGTGGCGGCTGATGATGGTGTTAAACCTCAGACGGTGGAAGCCATCCGGTTTGCGCGTTCTGCAAATGCAAAGATTGTGGTGGCGATTAACAAGATTGATAAAGACACTGCCAATCCACAGTTGGTAAAGACGCAATTAGCCTCTGAGCATGGACTTAACCCTGAAGAATGGGGTGGTGACACGGTCATGGTTGAAGTGAGTGCCAAGACAGGTCAAAACCTCGATAAATTGCTGGACATGGTCCTGTTGGTGGCAGATATGGAAGACCTGCGTGCAGACGTTGATACACCAGCGGAAGGACTGGTGATTGAAGCGCATATGGAGACTGGTCGCGGTGCCGTGGTTGGTTTGTTGGTGGAGCATGGACAGTTGAAACCATCGCATTACCTGGTTGCAGGGACGGCTTATGGCCGCGTGCGTACCATGTTGGACTTTCGTGGCAAGGCCATGAAGCTAGCGGGTCCTTCAACACCAGTCAATGTGACAGGATTTAAGGAACTGCCGCAATTTGGTGACAGCTTCGTCATCGCGAAAAATGAAAAAGAAGCGCGACAAATGGCGGCCAAAGCCAAGTTGGAGCAAGAGCGTCGTGCAGCGACGACAAATGTGACAGGCGCTGACATCCTGAAGATGATGAATCAGAAGCATGATGCGCAAGAGTTTAATGTCATTATCAAGGCTGACGTGCAGGGCTCCCTCACCTCGGTTATTGATAGTTTGAAATTGATCGAGACCAACGGCGAAGTCGAGTTGCGGGTAATCGGTCATGGTGTTGGTAATATCTCCGAAAATGACATTCATCTAGCAACTGGTGAAAATACTGTCATTTACGGTTTCAATGTTGATTTGCCTCCTGCTGTTAAGCGGTTGGCTTCTCGTGAGAAAGTGGAAGTGCGTCTATACCGAGTGATTTATGAACTGCTGGACGATGCAAAGTTGTCCATGGAGAATCTTTTGGCTCCAGAGGTTGTAGAGACGGAGATCGGTGCGCTTAAAGTGAAGGGTGTGTTCCGTACGATGCGTGAGGAGGTGATCGCTGGTGGTGAAATGATGCGTGGAAAGGTCTCAAAGGGCCTCCTGGCTCGCTTGAAGCGTAAAGGCGAACAGATAGCCGAAGTTGAGGTTTCAAGCGTACAGCGCCAGCAGCAAGAGGCTAAAGAAGTATTTGAAGGTGAAATGTGTGGCTTGAGCCTGAAAACTACCAAGAAAATTGCAGTAGAAGAAGGCGATGAACTCGAGTTCTTTACGCGTGAGCTGGTGAAGAAGACGCTCTAGGTAGAATACTTTAAGCAAGGTTATTGACTTTTTTAACAATTTGTGCTAGTATTTCTTTAGAGAAAAACTCCAACTAATCTTGGCGCATCCAAGTGAAAGGAACCACCACGAATGAATAAAGAAAAGCCTGCACCACGTCCGACTACTGGGGACTATTTAGCAGCTAATCAAGGTCAGCTTGACTCTTCTACTAAGGAATATTACCGCTGGAGGCAAGAGTTAATAGATCGAAATACTGCAGCTGCTCCTGAAACTTCTACTGATGATAGTTCCGCTGAGCCTAGTCCAGAAGCTGCTTCAACTGACACCGAGCTTGGTAAGTACTACAAAGAAGTTGTGGACCAGAATGAGGCTTGGCAGACGAACAGTACGGAGACTGATTCTGCACGGGAATTATTCAACTATTATGATGACGTAGATAAATATTTGCAAAAAGCTGGAGAGAAGACTGCCTCAACCGACACTGAGCTTGGTAAATACTACAAAGAAGTCGTGGACCAGAACGGAGCTTGGCAAACAAAGCCTTCAGTGGACGAGAACCCTGAAGAATTAAGCCTCTATGAGCAAGCACAACGTGATAAGTACTTGGGTAATCAGTACGACGAAGGTGAAGCTTCTCAATCAGCTGAAAAGAGTAAGGCACAGCAGGAGCTGGACGCGGCAAGGCTGGCGTTTGCTAAAGCGCGTGTTGATGTTGAATCACATTTCTTTAAAGAATGGTTTGGCGGAAAGAAGCGTAAGGAAGCACTTCAGGAGGCAGCAGATAAGTTAAAGGCTTGTGAGTTGGCTGTCGCCAAGGAAGAAATGGCATCACAGATTGAGCAGCTGAATCAGCTCTCAGGTGAGGAGTTAGCAAAGCAGCAGGAATTGTTTGCGCAGATGATGGCGGCTCGTGCCTTCCAGGGTATGCAGGAAACGGCTCATAAGACAACGGAAGCGTATGATGAGATGCTTGACCAACGCTCTGCGTATAAGAAGTTTGCCGCAAAGGTGGGTAGATGGATTAGTAACAAAAAGATATCGCACCAACTGGCGCTTGTTGGAGGTGGTGCAGTAGCTGGTGCTGGTTTTGCCCTGACAACTTCTGTGGGTTGGCCTATTACTACCGCAGCGGGTTTATCCACTGGTGCGGTGGCTGGTGTAACTGCAGCTGCAATGGTTAAACAGTCTGTGCTAGAGGAGCGTCGTGGTGAAGAGCGCGTAACTGACAACTCACAGGATGCCTGGCAAGATGTGTTTAAGCAGGTTGCTAAAGACGCCAAAGATGCTGGTGGAATGATGGAATCTATGATCGGTACTTCTGTCGATAGTAGTCAGAAATCAAGTGAAGAGCGTCAGGAGCAACTTAGTCGGAAAGTTCTCTCAGAAGGTCTTCGTGTGGTGGGTAAGGTAGCTCTTGGTTTTGGTATCGGTAGTACAGTTGGTAACGTGGCAGAATCAGCCTTTTCTGGGGACGAAGTTAAGGCTGCAGAGAAACCTAAAGATGGTGGTGGCAATCCTCATAAAGATGGCTGTGGTAAGAGTCCTGAAGGCTCTACTGCTACACAGCCAGAGGCTCCTTCTCCAGTTGGTAGCTACGAATATCCATGGGACTGGGCAGTCGAGCAGTTTGGTGCTGAAAATGCGACAAGTGAGCTGCATCGGCTGGCAGACTTGGCTCAAGCAAATGGACACGAGGTTGAATGGATCGTCGATGGCAGTAAAGAGATACTCAAGGTCGATGGAAGCTTTGACACCGGGAATATTATCGGAGTACTAGATCAATACAGGCATGTACTAGCTGCGTAAATAGTAAGGTATAATAACACAAAAAGGAGATATAAATGTTTGAGATTACTGATGAATTCTTGGCACAAGCTGGTTTTGGGATGTTGCCACCAGAAGCAAAAGAACAGATGCGGCAGAATGCGACCAACAGTGTGCAAGCAAAGATTACTGATCAATTGTTGGCGGCTGTCGGTGAGCAGAAATTGGAAGAGTTTGAGGCTTCGCTGGACAGTGAAGATGTGCCAATGCTACTCAATTGGTGCCAAGGCAACGGCATCAATCTGACGGAAATTGTACAGAATGCAATGAATCAGACGATGGTTGAGTTGCAGACGCTGCACAACGATGCACTGAGCATGGTGCGTGAATAATAGTAATGAGTAGGTTATAATGGCAATCTTTCGGGATTGCTGTTATAATTTATGGAGAGTATAGACGAAAGAAAAGGAGGACTATGTTCCAACTGAATGACGAATTTCTCAAAGAGCTCGGGCTGGATCAATTGCCGGAGGAACAGCGCAAGCCGTTTTTGCAGCACATCTACAGTGAGCTGGAGCTTCGTGTTGGTGAGCGATTGAGTCAGGGTATGAGCGATGCTCAACTGGAAGAATTTTCTGGCATCATTGATAAGCGTCCGGGAGCGGTAGATGATTTTTTGGCGCGTCACGTTCCTAATTTGATGCAAGATCCAATGTTCCAGCGGTTGGTGCAGGTTTCTGGAGTGCCGATGGATGATCCGCGCTTACGAGACGAATTTGCGGCAACAAAGTGGCTGGAAGTGAACCGACCAGATTATCGAGATGTCGTTGCTGCTGTGTTGGAGGAGCTGAAGCGAGAGATTGTGGCAAATCGTGACATGATTTTAGGAGCTGATTCTGCTACTTCGCAAGCAGCAGCCTAGCCTATACGGGTTATTGATGTTTATGACCGCGGAGAAACGCTTCTGCGGTCATTTTTTTGCCGCTTGGTGCAATGAGTTCGTCAATGATGAGGAATTGTCCGTCGTGGTAGCACTGATCTAGGGCGGTTTTTGGAGCGATATCAGGGTGAGCTTTGGTGATGATGAGACGGAGACCGTCAAACATCATGGTGGAGCGGGGAAAACCGAGATAGGCTCTGACTCGTGCGGCTGCTTGCTTGGCGCTGAGCGATTGTGGATCGAGGGGTGAATCTTGCTTTGACAGTAACTTGCAGTAGGTGGCGATGGAATCTTGTTGTGGTTTGAGGTGTATGTTGCCGGATATGATGCGAGGTAATAACTCTACCAGGCGTTGTGAACCAAGATTGAATAATTTGCAGTATAGTTCATCACGAGATTCGTCGCCGGAGAGCAAGATGGATTCTTGGTGGTAAATTGGTCCTGCGTCCATCTGGGCGTCTAATTTTATCAAGGATATCCCGGTATGGGAGTCTAAGTTGGTCATGGCAGCTTCAATGGGCGATGGACCGCGGTATTGCGGTAAGAGTGATGGATGGAGATTGATGATGCCAGGATTGAATAGATCAATGATTGACTGAGGTACGATTTTGCCGTAGCTCACCAAAACACCTACGGGTGATTTGAGCGTTTGAATAGCTGGTGAGATGTCTTTTAGGTTGTTTGGCTGCCAGACGGGAATATTGTGCTGGTGAGCGTATGTTTTGACAGCAGGTTCTGACAGTTTACCGCCCCGACCTTTGGGCGCGTCAGGCTTGGTGATGACAGCAGCAATGTGAAATTTTGCTTCATGCAGCGCTTTGAGGGTGATGAGACTGTGTTCTTCGGTGCCAAAAAATACTATCTCAGACATGGTTATCCCCAAAGATCAGTGTTATCTTTGATGTTCGTGTCATAATTGAGCGGTTGTAATTCACCAGAATTATCGAGGGTGTAAAATGCATCGTGCGTATCGCGGATGTGGTCAATGAAGACGATGCCGTTGGTGTGGTCAATTTCATGCTGCAGGACGCGTGCTAAAAAGCCCTCGGCTTTGAAGCGGATCTCATTACCCTCCAGATCTAAAGCTTTAACGCGAACCTTGGTGTAGCGTGGTACTTTGCCGTAGATGTGTTTTACGCTCAAGCAGCCTTCAAAATCAGCTACTAAGTCGCCTTCGTATTTGACAATTTCTGGGTTGATCAAGGTCATGAAGTCGCGAGTTTTTTTGTTATCAAAGTCAGCTCGGACGATGACGACTCGCTCCAAGCGATCTACTTGCACTGCTGCGAGAGCGGCACTGATTTCATGTGGTCGTGAATCCTCCCAATCTAACGCAGCACTGGTCATGTCGTCAGACAGTTTTTGTATATCATCAGTAATGACATGGATGCGATGAGATTTTTGACGCAGGTGAGAGTTTGGTAGGGCAATAATGTCGTCTCTAGTCATACATCAAGTATATCAGAGGAGGGAAATCGGGTCGAGTTCGAATTGCCAATGTTGTGGCGGTAGGTGAACTAGTAGGGCGACCAAATCATCACGTTGGGGACTTTTGAGCAGCAGCTGCCAACGGTAGGTGTCGCGCACCCGTTCATAAAACGCAGGCGTTGGTCCTAAAATTTGCACTGTTTTTGGTGCGACTGATTTGAGTGTCGAGGCAAGTTTTTGAGCATTGCGAATGGCAGCGGCTTCGGTTTTGTATACACAGGTGAGCTTCAAAAGATGGGTAAATGGCGGAAATATGGTTGCTTGTCGCTGGGTTATTGTGCGCTGGTAAAAATCAGCGTAATTTTGCGTGAGGCCGTCTTGGATGGCTGGGTGTTGTGGTTGGTACGTTTGAACAACGACGGTTGTTGGGTGATGTGATCTACCGACGCGCCCGACTACCTGAGCAAGCAGCTGGAACGTGCGCTCAGCGGCTGCAAAATCAGGCAGTGTTAGTCCTGTGTCTGCTTGCACTGCGCCAACAGTTCGTAGATGTGGTAAGTCTAATCCCTTGGCAATCATTTGCGTGCCGATGATGAGGTCGATAGTGCCATCTTTGACGTCTTGGTATAACTTTTCTACGGTTTTATCGCTGGGGGTGTCGGCATCAAAACGGGCTATGGTTTGCTGAGGAAATAATTTGCTCAATTCTGTTTCGATGCGTTTGGTACCAATACCTTTATGGATGATATCGGCATGCTGGCACTCAGGACAGACCGTTGGGACGGTCGCTTTATATCCACATATGTGACAGACCAGTTGATGTTTATCCTGGTGTAGGGTTAGCGGCACGAAGCAGTTGGGGCAGCCAGCTTGCCAGCCGCAATTTTGACACAGGGTGATTGCGGTGGTACCACGACGATTATGAAAGATCAGTGCCTGATGACCGTCTTTGAACGTTTGCTGGAGTTGAGAGAGCAGGGTGTCTGACAAGAAAAAATGTTGAGTAAAATTATTGCGCTTGGTCATGTCAACGACTTTGACAGTTGGTTTGACGGCATCTTTACGAGCGGGTTTGGGCATGGCGATGATGGGTCGGTTGCGTTGCTCAGACAAATAATAGTCAGCGATGCCGGGAGTAGCGCTACCCAAAACTAACTTGGCGCTATGGCTCTGCGCCAGCACGGCAGCAGTGCGCAGTGCGGAGTAGCGGGGGGATTGTTCTTGTTTGAAGCTAGGTTCGTGGCATTCATCAATGGCGATAAATCCGAGGTTATGTATGGGCATGAATAGGGCTGACCTTGGGCCAATGACCACGACCGGTTTGTTGGCGTTCAAAACGCGCAGCCATGCTGCATGGCGTTCAGCTTCAGTCTGGCGAGAATGGGTGACAATTACATTGTCGAGATGTTCTGTGAAGGCTGATACCAGTTGGGTTGTCAGGGCTATTTCTGGAATTAGTATAATGGAAGACTTTCCTTCAGCTGCAGCGCGTCGGGATGCTTCAATGTAGACTAACGTTTTTCCGGAGCCGGTGACACCGTGTAGCAGAGCCGTTCCGCTGGTCATGGAATCAATGATTTGTAGGGCTTGGAGCTGATCTTTGGTGAATACATTTTTTGTTCTATTTTGTACATTGACAGAGGTGAAATCTACGGATTTTCGTCGCTTTTTGGTGATGCCACGCGGTAGGATGGTTTGCCAGACGGTGGCAGGATGTGTTGCGTAAAATTGGCTCATCCAAGTGTGCAATGACAGCAATTGGCTGGGTAGTGGCGGCTGATCTACAACCGAAATTATTTCCCGTGTGTCGTATGGCGGCTGCGATATTTTCTGCAAAACAACGCCAATAACAACCT
>CAUVPL010000020.1:0-8081 GCA_963553685.1 uncultured Candidatus Saccharibacteria bacterium | reverse complement strand
ATACATTTTTAGTACAAGAAACTTTGAAGCGATGTACTGAGAACCAGAAGAAAACATTGTTGGAAATCATTGGTAATGAGCAGGCGACAGCAGATGATTTGAACGTCGTGAAGGATAGTATGATGCAGACAGGTGCGGTAGAGGCAGCTCAGGCTTTGATGGAGCAGGCAGGGCGTGAGGCTTGCGCGGCTGCCCAAGCGTCAAACTTGTGGACGAATGATTTCGCTCAGTTACTGCAGCAAGTGGTACAATATAGTATGGAGCGAACAAAATAGTGAGTGAGAGTAGCGTACCCCAGCATATAGGATATATCATGGACGGTAATCGTCGGTGGGCTGAACGACATGGGCTGCCAGCCTATGAAGGACACCTAGCAGGTTATGCTGCCATGAAAGAAGTTCTGACGGCTAATATTGATGCGGGTGTGAAATATGTTTCGGTGTATGCGTTTAGTTCTGAGAATTGGCGTCGTTCACAGGCGGAAGTCGACAAGCTAATGAAACTATTGGTCAAATGTGTTAAAACCGATGCGAAATATCTCCATGACCGTCAAGTTCGTGTCGTGGTGCTTGGTTCACGCGACCAGCTGCCAGAGAAAGTCATCCAGGCAATAGAAGAGATTGAGTCAGCCACTGCACACTACACCAAAGGTACATTGGCGTTGTGCTTTAACTATGGTGGTCAGCAGGAAATCGTCAATGCTGTCAAACGGATCATCGCTTCAGGAGTTACAGAGGACGAGGTGACAGCTGAATTGATTGAACAAAATTTATACTCACCAGAGATACCACCCTGTGATTTGATCGTTCGAACTAGTGGTGAGCAGCGTCTCAGTAACTTTATGTTGTGGCGATCAGCCTTGAGTGAGTTTTTGTTTTTGCAAAAGCATTGGCCGGACATGCGAGCGGAGGATGTCGAAAATATATTAGATGAATACGCTAAGAGAAATCGAAGGTTTGGGGGGTAATATATGGTTGTGTTAGGTGTTGTAATCGGGCTGTTGGTTTTGGTCTTTTTGGTGGCTATCCATGAGCTTGGTCATGCTATTGTGGCGAAACGCAATGGCGTAAAAGTGGAGGAATATGGCATTGGTTTTCCACCGCGAGCAAAAAAATGGCAGCCAAAGCAGAGTTTTTTGGGTAAAAATGTTGTGTTTAGCTTGAACTGGTTGCCATTGGGTGGTTTTGTGAAACTCAAAGGTGAATACGATTCAGCTCGTGGCAAAGGTGCGTATGGAGCTGCGGGGTATTGGGTAAAAACGAAAATATTGTTAGCAGGTGTATTGGTCAACTGGCTGGCGGCCGTGGTGTTATTCGCGGTATTGGCTGTGTTCGGGTTGCCTAAAATATTACCAAACCAAGTGATGTTGCCGTTTGATAATACGTCAGTCAAGACGCCAGTCAAGATTGTTCGTCTCACCGAGGGCTCGCCAGCGGCACAAGTTGGGCTACAGATTGATGATGAAATTGTAGCGATTAATGAAAAACCGATCGATACTTCAGCGCAGTTGTCTGAGGTAACACAGCAGTCTTCTGGGCAAACGGTAAATATTGAGGTTAAGCGAAACAAGCAGCCGCTGCATTTTCGAACAACATTATTGAGTCGTGATCAAGCAAAAAATGGTGGCTATTTGGGTGTTGTGCCGCACCAGTCAGAAACCATCCATGCCACATGGTCAGCGCCGTTGGTCGGCGTGGCGACGACAGTACAGTTAACTCACGAGACGCTGAAGGGAGTTGGCTCCATGATAGCACAGGGGATTGGCGGCTTCTTCGGGCAGTTTGTTGGTTCACCAGAGCAGAAGCAGGCAGCCAAGGCTGATTTGGCAAAGGTGGGTAACAATGTGGCAGGTCCGGTTGGTATCTTGGGTGTCCTATTCCCGTCGGTTGTTAATTCCGGCTTGACACAAGTATTGCTTTTGGCGGCAATTATCTCCTTGACACTGGCGGTGATGAATATTTTGCCAATCCCAGCACTTGATGGTGGGCGTTGGTTTACTATGACGATTTTTCGACTGCTGAAAAAGCCACTGACGAAAGAACGCGAAGAGACGATTCAAGCCACTGGTTTTTTGATTTTAATGACATTAACAATAGTGGTAACATGGAATGACATTGCAAAATTATTCTCATAAACTCAAGCTTAAAAAATTAGTACAGCCCAAAAAGAACTGGCTGTGGTGCTTAATTTTGCCTGTTTGGGCGTACGCATCATTTATGGTTTCGGGTCTGCTGGTCTCACTGATGGTGTGGTCACTGGTGCAGGCAGGCGTACCCCTGAAGAGTATCCCATCAGTCTTGTTGACGACCGGTATTTCAGTGGTCGTGTGGATAGTCACAGTAGTTATGGTCACCATGGTGCCGTACTGGTTGTTTGGCCGCAAGTCAAACATCAAAGATCTTGGCGTCACTGGCAAGCCGGCATGGTTAGACTTGGTTATACCTGTGCCGACTTTTGTTGCGTATTTCATTTGTTCTATCATGGTGGCGGCATTGGCAGTAACGTTTTTGAACGTTGATTTTAAGCAAGCACAACAGCTGCCTTTTGATACGACGACATTGTATTCACAAGCTCAGTATGCGATGATCTTTTTCACGCTGGTGGTGTTGGCGCCTTTGGCAGAGGAGCTGCTATTTCGCGGTTATCTATACACGAAGCTGCGCAAGACAAATTCAGTAAAAGTCTCGGTCATCATCACCAGTCTCACGTTCGGTTTGGCGCATTTGGCAATTGGCAGTGAAAACTTGCAGTGGAATGTCGTACTAGACACCTTTGTGCTCAGCATATTTTCTTGTTTGTTACGGGAATACACTGGGGCGGTTTGGGCGAGTGTAGTACTGCATGCCATCAAAAACAGTTTGGCGTTTTATCTGTTGTTTATCAATCCAATTGTTATTCACAGTGCTGTTGGAATATTATTTACGTAAAGGAGTTTGACGTATGAGAATGAGTCAATTATTTACCAAAACCAGCAAAACTGCGCCAAGTGACGAGATGGCGAAGAATGCGCAGTTGTTGATTCAGGCTGGTTATGTACACAAAACGATGGCTGGTGTGTATTCGTACACGCCATTAGGGCTGCGTGTGCTGGAGAATATTAAGCGCATTGTGCGGGAAGAGATGAACGCGATTGACAGCCAAGAGCTTATCATGAGCAGCTTGCAGCGCAAGGAACTGTGGACAGAGACAGGGCGGTGGAGTGATGAATTGGTTGATGTTTGGTTTAAGTCTCATTTGCAAGACGGTACTGAGGTGGGCTTTGGCTGGACGCACGAAGAGCCGATCATCGAATTACTGCGTAATTACCTCAAGAGCTACAAAGATTTGCCAATCAGTGTTTACCAATTCCAAAACAAGCTGCGTAACGAGTTGCGTGCTAAAAGCGGTATCATGCGCGGGCGCGAATTTGTCATGAAAGATATGTATTCGGTGCACGCTACCCGAGAGGATTTGGATGTGTATTATGAGGCGGTCATCGCAGCGTATAAGCGGTGCTATGATCGGTTGGGAATTGGTCAGGACACTTACGTGACGTTTGCTAGTGGTGGGGCATTTACCAAGTTTAGCCACGAATTTCAGACGATTTGCGAGGCGGGAGAGGACTATGTCTACTTGCACCGCGGGAAGAACATTGCGGTAAATGAGGAAGTGATTGACGATGCCGTTGTAGAGCTGGGTGTTGAACGTAGTGAGCTGGAGAAGGTCAAAACAGCTGAAGTTGGCAATATTTTCAACTTTGGCACACAAAAATCAGAGGAGATGAAACTGGTATTCACTGGTGAAGATGGCCAACAGCACTATGCCTATATGGGCAGTTATGGCATCGGTATCACGCGTGTTATGGGTGTGATCGTCGAGAAGTTTGCTGACGAGAAAGGTTTGGTATGGACTGAGAACATCGCGCCGTTTAAGCTGCAACTAGTAGCAATCGGTGAACGCGGTGGTGAGTTGGCAAACCAGCTATATGACACGTTGATGAAGGCTGGTGTAGAGGTGTTGTATGATGATAGGGCTGAGCGACCAGGCGTGAAGTTTGCTGACGCTGAGCTGATGGGTATGCCGTGGCGCGTGACCATCAGTGACCGAGGAATTGACAGCGGTGAGTTTGAGCTAACCAGCCGTCAGAGTGGCGAGACTGTCACTAAAAGCTATGACGGATTAGTAGCATTTTTCATTGATTAGTTGACAGTGTCTGGTAGTATTGATACAATCATAGTACTTACACGATGATTATATCGATACGCTAGATATAGCGTGTTTTTGATTTTGCACCACTATATATAGTAGAAGGAGAGTATATGAATAAGAAATATCAGATCACTGATTCGGGTCGGAAAGAACTAGAGAAAGAGCTGGCAGAGCTTAAGAGCCGCCGGGGAGAAATTGCAGAAAAAATCGCAGAAGCACGAAGCTTTGGCGACCTCAGCGAAAATGCTGAATATGATGCCGCTCGTGAAGAGCAGGGACTATTGGAAACGCGTGTTATTGAGATTGAAGATATTTTGCAACATGCTTCAATCATCAAGAGCGCTGACGCAACTGTTGTTGGCCTAGGTAGTGCTGTCGAGCTGAAAAATGGCGACAGAACGGTTACCTACACCGTAGTCGGTCCTGTTGAAGCAGACCCAATGGAAGGCAAGATATCTGATGAGTCACCAATTGGTCAGGCGCTGATGGGCAAGAGAGTTGGCGATGAAGTGACGATTTCTACGCCTAAGGGTGAAATTGTCTATACGATATCCTCTCTGTTATAATGTAGATAATTATGGCTACATTACAAGATTATCGAAATGAACGGTTACGAAAACTAGAAACCCTGCGAGAATTGGGTGTTGATCCGTATCCTGCAAAGTCAGCACGGACGCATATGTGTGCTGAGGTTTTGGCGCGGTATGATGAGCTGGCGGGTCAGGAAGTGGTTGTGGCAGGTCGCATCGTGTCAATCCGCAGTTTTGGTAAGCTGGCGTTCATCAAACTGCGCGATCAGTCTGGTGACGTGCAGTTGTATTTGCAGCGCGATGACGTGGCGGACTTGGACGCTAGCCGCGGCGTGTTGGGTATGAAGCAGCTGAAGCTTTTGGATACGGGTGATTTTGTCGAGGCGCGCGGAGTGATGACGACAACGCAGACTGGCGAGAAGTCGGTTGGTGTGCGTGAGCTAAGGCTACTAACCAAGTCGCTACGGCCGATGCCTGAAAAGCTCGAGAACAAAGAAGAGCGTTTCCGTCGCCGCTATGTTGATATGAATGTCAATCCAGAAGTGCGTCAGCGGTTTATTCGTCGCAGCAAGTTTTGGCAGGCGACGCGTGATTATCTGAACCAGCACGGCTTTACTGAGGTGAATGTGCCAGTGTTGGAGCATACCACCGGTGGTGCTGATGCTAACCCATTTGTGACGCACATGGACGCGCTGGACGACCAGCAGTTTTACTTGCGCATTTCTCATGAATTGCCGCTGAAGCGATTGGTTGGCGCTGGGTTTGAGAAAGTGTATGACCTCGGGCCGCGTTTTCGCAATGAGAATTATTCTGATGAGCATTTGCCGGAGCACATCGCTATGGAGTGGTATGCCGCGTATTGGGACTGGAAGCAGGGTATGCGCTTTATGGAGGCGATGTATAAAGATGTGCTCCAGAAGACGTTTGGTACGTTGCAATTTCAGCTGGGCAAATTTAATGTTGATATGAGCGGCGAGTGGGAAGTTTGGGATTATGCTGAAGTTATTCGTAAGCACTATGGAATTGACGTGTATGACACAACGATTGAGGAGGTGGCTGCCAAGCTGAAAGAGTATGGTTTGGAAGTGGAGAAGACCGATTCCATCCCGCGCGGTATTGATAAATTATGGAAGAATATTCGTAAAGATGTGGCTGGGCCGGTGTGGTTGGTGAATACGCCGAAGTTTATCAGTCCGCTGTCTAAGACTAACCCCGAGAATCCGCAGACGGTGGAGCGTTTCCAGCCAGTAATCGCTGGGTCGGAGCTGGGCAATGGCTTTTCTGAGTTGAATGACCCGATTGACCAGCTGAACCGTTTTGTTGAGCAGCAACAGATGCGCGATGCAGGCGATGACGAGGCGATGATGTTGGACATCGACTATGTGGAGATGTTGGAGTACGGTATGCCGCCAGCTTGCGGTTGGGGTTACTCTGAGCGGGTGTTTTGGATTTTTGAAGGCGTAACTGCCCGCGAGGGCGTGCCGTTCCCACAGCTAAGAAGTGAAATCGACGAGACAACGCGGGCGATCTATCCGCAGGTGAAGTTGTAATTGGAGTGTGCTGTTAGTTTGTTATAATTAGAGTATGAAGCGATTTATATTGGGGATACTAATCGCTGGATCTTTGTTAGTTGGATCTAGCCAAGCGGCATTTGCGTCGCAGACAGACAATTTTACCATCACTAAATTTGACGCAGAGTACTCGCTAGGTCGTGACAGCGAAAATCGTTCGACATTGGCGGCAACGTGGCGAATTACTGCTCATTTTCCGCCGAATCAAAACCGCGGCATTGCGCCAATATTTGTGAAGAAGTATGATAATCATCCGACGAGTTTTTTATTGCAGTCGGTAACTGATGAACATGGTGTATCACTGGAACATACGTGGAACGGCGATGAGTTAAGAATTGGCAAGAAAGACGTTTACGTTCAGGGTGAGAAAACCTACGTCATCAAGTTTACTCAGCGTGATGTAACTAAACATTATGGCAATACAGGGCGTGATGAGTTCTATTGGGATGTCATCGGCAATGAGTGGCGGGTGCCGATGGAGAATGTGCGAGTTTCAGTGAAGTTTGGCGAGTCTCTTCAGGCGGCACGAGTAGGTGAAGCGTTTTGTTACACTGGTGCACATGGTTCAACTAAGCGGTGTAGTATCAGCGGTGATAAGAGTGAAATTGTTACAAATGTGAATCGGTTGGATCGCCGTGAAGGTATAACGATGGCGGTTGGTTTTAACAGCGGTACTTTTGCTGGGTATCAAGAGACTTTGTCCGAGAGGCTGGTGCAAATCTGGTCGATGGTGCAGACGATAGCGAACAGCTTGGCGGTTATTCTGATACTTTTACTGGGTTGGCGGTATAAGCGTTTATTTGGCAGACATAATGAATTGAAACCGATCACGCCAGAATATTTGCCGCCGAAACAGGCGAGTGTGTTGGCTTCAGCATACGTTTTAAAGAATTATGAGGCTTTGACTGTTAGGGGCTCAGCCATGGTTGCTCAGCTGTTGGATTTGGCGGTGCGGCACTACATTAAGTTGTATGAAGTGAAGAAAGGTTCGTTCTTGCGGTCGGCCCAGTATGAAATTGAAATTGTCAAAGACTTGAGAGAATTGAGGCCTGAGGAGTCTGAAATTGTTCGGGACATGTTTGGCTCATCGATGCCAGAACCAGGTCAGCGATTGAATTTGAAAAGGTTGCAGAACAATTTATCGTATGCGTCCAGGACGCGTGATGATGACAAGAATCTGAAGAAGTTGGTTCGTGGTAAATATGCTTTGTGCGAGCAGAAAGCGGCAAACAGGCGAATTGTGCAGAGGTGGGCGATAGGGGTTGGTATTTTTGGATTGTTACTGCTGTCGCCGATGTTGCTGATCGTGGCGGGAATAGTGTTTGCTCTGTCATTTGGCTGGTCGCTGACTGATGAGGGCTTGGCTCTCAGGCGATATTTGGCGGGACTGAAAATGTATATTGGTGTGGCTGAAGCCGAGCGTCTGAAGATGCTACAAAGTCCTGAGGGTGCGGAAAAAGTGAAGATTGATACGGCTGATGAGCGGCAATTGGTGAAATTGTATGAGCGAGTGTTGCCATACGCGGTGCTGTTTGGGCAGGAAAAAGAGTGGAGTAAGCAGCTCGGTAGATATTATGAGCAATTTGGTGAGCAGCCAGATTGGTACAGTGGTCAGGGTGCGTTCAATGCGGCGGCATTTGCCTCAGGAATGAGTAGTTTGTCGAGTACAACATCTAGTGTCAGTAGTTATTCTTCGAACTCTGGTGGTTCGACTGGTGGCGGCTTCTCTGGTGGCGGCGGAGGCGGCGGCGGAGGCGGCGGCCTCGGCCTCCTTGACATGAACGGCGAGCTC
>CAUVPL010000019.1:0-8207 GCA_963553685.1 uncultured Candidatus Saccharibacteria bacterium | reverse complement strand
TCCTGGTTCAATTTTTAGTGCTTGTTCAGTAATGCCATCAGCGTTGTCTTTGCCGACTGATATGTCGGCAACATATTGCACTGATTGACCATGTTCTGTCGCGATATCTGCCAAGCTTTTACCCGATTTAATAACTCCATCTATAGCAGAGACCAGGCTGGTCGCCTTGTCGTCAACAGCAAAAGACACTTTACTAGTGATTAGGCTATCTCGAAGGTTTTCTTTCATCTCAGCGAGAGACAATCCCAATGTTTTACGAACGGCAGCATCATACGAAGCATCAGAAAGTCCGCGCTTATGCCGCTGCAACGCTGCATCGATCTCAGAATCTGATACTGTAATTCCCTTTTCTTGAGCAATTTTCTTTGCATAAGTAATTTTTACAACTAAGTCCATTGATTGCTGTCGCTGAAATTTCACCTTATCATCACCACCGAGACGATTGACCGACTCGAGGGAAGCTAACGTACTGCGATAGTACCGCAGATAATCACTATAGCGCACTGTTGCGCCTTCAATGGATGCCACAGGTAGCGGTACAGTGCGTGTAATGCGGTAAGCCACATCCCCTGTATCGCGCCAAACGTAGAGCTGGACCCACACAAACACCGTCATCAAGATTGCCGTCCCAAGACCAATGAATATCGCGTTCCACACTAATCGGTGCCTGGTGTATTGAATTGGATACTTGTGCTTACGACCACCCGCTAGAATCTTCTCACGATGTTCAGCGACCGTATCATTCGTGATACGCGTCGGAACTTTTTTCGATTTTTCCGACTTACGCTTCAGTGCTTTCTTGATCATGATTATTCCTTTCATTCGCTATTTCTACTGCATCTTGCAACATGTTGTAAATTTTATCTGGGTATTCCACATTCTTAATCACAAGATCACCGACAAATGTTTGAATGACAATCGTTCCAAACTTAAACATTTCGCCACTGAACCCTGGAATATTATAACTGATGGTTTGAATTTTTCGTAGTTGCAGCTCCACGACATCTTTACCAAAAAACCCACGCTGCGTAACCTGGCGGATCCTTCGGTCGGTCACAATGAAGTAGGTAAAGAACCACATGAGAAAATGATAAATAAACAACAGCAGGCCAAAGATGAAGCTACCAAAGAACACCCACAGTAATTCTAGGTTGCTTTGCCAAATCAAGAACGGTACTGAACCAAATGTCATCGGCAACAACAAACAGTAGAACCCTTTGCGCATGGCAATAATGTGGCGGCGAAATACAAACAACAACTCCTCGCCATCGCGCTGACCATCAAAAGCCTTATCTGTTTTCGTCTTCTTTGTCATAGTCCTATGGTACCCCGGGCAGGAGTCGAACCTACAACCTTATCCTTAGGACGGATCTGCTCTATCCAGTTGAGCTACCGAGGCATATTACTATTATACCACGGTAACTCTGTGGATATACCAGTGTTATCGAGTAAATTTTTCACTCAGTGTTGTATAATTTACCAATTCCGTCTCTTCAAACCAGTGGGCAATCTCTTGAACGGCCTCCTCAGAGTCGCCAGAAGCATGGATCAGGTTTGGAATGCCCTTACGGCATGAGTCGGCATAACCAAAACTGACGTGTGAGTAGTCACCACGGATTGTACCCATGTCAGCAGACTTCGGTTCGGTTGGACCAACAATTTTACGAACCACTGCCACCGCTTCTACTCCCTCAAGCACCATGGCAATCACTGGGCCATCCATCATCATATCTAGTGTAATATTGAGAGTTTCTTCACCGCGACGGGTTGCTAATTTACCGATACCTTCATAGTGCTGCTGATAGTGCGCCCTGTCCGGAGACACCATTTTGACACCAATAATCTTTAGACCAACTCGCTCAAAACGTTGTAAAATTTCCCCCACAATTCCCCGCTGGACTGCGTCTGGTTTGAATACAATCAGTGTTCGCTCAACTCCACAGAAAACCTTTTCGTCATTACTTGCCATAGTGCTCCTTTCGTTAGTATTTGTCTTATGATAGCAAAAAGCTATTATTTGATAAACTACCTAAATACACGTACAATAGGCTTATGTTTGTATCAGAGGCGCTAACTGATTTCCTGGAACATCTAGAGATAGAGGGCGGCAGAAGTCAAAATACCATCCGAAACTATTCATTATATCTGGAACGATTCATTGAATTCGCTGGTGATATAGAAGTAGTAAAAATTACATCAGATATGATCAGACGCTACCGTCTGTGGTTAAACCGTTATAAAAATGACAACGATGGCAAAGAGTTGTCAATTTTAACACAGAGCTACCACTTGATTGCCCTGCGTGGCTTCCTCACCTATCTGTCGCGGCGTGACATCCCCTCACTGTCTGCCGATAAAATCATCTTACCGAAGACGGTTCGCAAACAGGTGACTTTTTTACAATATGACGAGGTTGTTAATCTTATAGACAATATACCATTAGACAGCGAACAGGGCTTACGTGACCGAGCAATCATCGAACTGCTCTTTTCTAGCGGACTGCGTGTGTCGGAGCTCGTTAATCTCAATCGAGATCACATTAACCTCAAACGACGAGAGTTTATGGTGCGTGGAAAAGGTCAAAAAGACCGCCCGGTGTTTGTTTCACAACACGCCGCCGAACAGGTCGAAAATTACCTACAAGCTCGTCAAGATAGCCTGCCTGCTCTTTTTCTCAGCTACAGTAGACGATCGACCAAACCAACAGTATCAGGCGATTATCGCCGCTTGTCTGCACGTAGTATCCAACGGATGATATCACACTATGCTCGTCTAGCGGGGATAACCAAACACGTCAGTCCACACACTATGAGACACAGTTTTGCTACAGACTTGTTAATGAATGGTGCTGATTTACGATCAGTTCAATCACTCTTAGGCCATAGCAGCATATCCACTACTCAGGTGTATACGCACGTCACCGACCAACATCTCAAGGATATACACGAAAGGTTTCACAGCGATACTTCTCAGTAGGATTTAGGAGTCGCAGGCTCCGCCTTCTACGATGTTACCAGCAAGTGAGAAATCCTTACACAAGTTATTTAATACTTCCACAGATCCGGCTGGATACCATATATCCTCACCAAGTCGGAGGCGCGCTTCTACACGACGGAACAGATTATTTGCTCGACCTGTTGAATCAACTGCCGGCTGAGCACCATAAAGCATGACCTGCTCCGTTCCTTTCATGACAGACACACGAACATTGGCGCCCTTGTAGAGATGGTTTATCACTAGAAAGGCATTTGCGCTAGCATCTGCGCTCACCTCATCAAGTTCAATAACAACCCTGCATGAATGACCATGAGGATGTGCAAAATCCTTAGAACATAGCACTCCTGCTGGTTCGTTACGAGTCGTTGGCGTATCAGTGGCGCGGCGCAATGAGCCCTTGTGCACCACATTTTCTACCGCTGGCACCCCTGAAACGATACCGTTAGGGCGCAAGAAGACCGCCTGTGATGCGGAAGAAGAGTCTAGGCTGTCTATGGTGAAGTTATTACCTGGTGTAATAACCTGAGCACGCAAAACAGCTGGAGCTTGAGTACTCCAAGTAGCCTTCTCAGGCAAACCAATGTCACCATTGTGAACATCCGCTAACGCCACATTTTTATTGGCATTGTCTTGCTTGTTAAACCACTCGATTATCACTTTATCGAACGCTCCCCGAGCACGCAACGGCACCAATTGCACCTTATTTTCCGCCCCCACATACAGGAAATCCTCGGTATCCATAGAGACTTTCAGACAGGTGTATGCCTGATCAAACTTCCTACCATTTGAACTATTGGTCTGGACCAGTGTCTCCTGAGCATTAGCAGCACCCCCCAGTGCTGCTGATTGACGAACACTATTACAATCTTTCTTCTCCAGGGCATCACATGCTGAAGCATTACCCTTCTGACATGCACGAATCACGCGCTTGGCATCTTCTACGCCAGCCAGCGCAGCGTCATATGCACTTTGAGACAAGTCGTTATTGATGGCTTGCTGTTGATCTTTGAGCATTAATTTTACAAATCCAGCCGCTAAAATAGTCAATAACATTGCTGAAAAAATAACTGCAAACAGAGATGCTGCCCCTGATTCTTTTCTCTTATCCATTGGTCCTCACTATCATATCAAAAGTATTAATTGCACAGAAATTGAAGTTCGCTTCATTGTCTTCTGGTGGCTTGCAGGCCATATCCTGCAACTCGGTAACAGCACTCGTCCCCAGTGTGAACGATACTTTGTACAACGCTTCTGAATTATTGGCCGACGTAACACGAGACGTCGTAAAATCATGCACGGCAATGGCTACATCAGTGCCATCAATGGGTCGCAGTAAATGGGTAACTCGCTCTGGCTCAATATCCATCGGGTATGAATCTGAGGTCGATTGACACAAAGCAGCATCCTCATCCAATACTCGCGCTAGGTTAATAGCCTGACCATTAGAGCGAACAACTCCACTGCCACTCCGGCGTATTACTGGGTCGTCAATTGCCGAGGCCATGTTCCAGACGTACGAATATTGTCCCAAGCACACGCGTCCACTCCTGACCGATCCAGATTCACGAACCACAATGACCGGATTAGCTGAGTTAACAATTTTGGTAGCGCTACTTTGCAGAAAATCTCGACGAATAACATCGCTAATTGTTCTACCCGACTGATTGACTGTCTTCATCACAGTACCGCGGTTATATATTTTACCCGCTTGGACAGCAACCATCGCCACGGAAAGCAACAGCACCGACACAAATGCCATTGCTAGCATCAATTCCACCAGGGTAAATCCTGAATTAACTCTTCTCTGGTGCATATAACCTCACAATCGTTCCTATCGTCACAGGCCTCGGCTGGCTTGGTGCATACCAACAAGCTTGAATATAAGCATCATAGGCCGATCCACCAGTCACGCGCACCAATTGCACAGAGATACCATATGAAACATCACCCTCTTGCTTGGCATACACTTGAGCTGGCATATACGTCGATACTCGACCAAGCGAAGCGCTGCGTGAACGCAATGCAAATTCACCATCGCCAAAGTGATCTGGGCAGGTATCAACACTCAACCTCTCATTTGCCGCATCTTTTTTGGGCAGATTATTCCACAACTCAGCCATGGCAGCATCGCCCTTGTGAGAGTTATTGTGCACAAAACGAAGCATCTCTGCTTGCGCATCAATCTGCTGACGAACCAGTGTCGACTCGAGAGATTGCTGAGCTATGGATAGCCCACGGTTCATCACTGTCAGACAACCAACAGCAACTGCACTAAAAACAGCGGTCGCCAACATGACCTCAATCAGGGTATCTCCAGCCTGATGTCTACAGCGCTTTACACGCATCTCCCGCCCCCTTCACCGTCAATGCCTCACTTGATCCAGCACGCGCACCAATAAAAACCGACAAACGCTCTGGAGAGAACCATTTTTCATCATATATACAAACTTCATACGTCGCGTCGCCACTACTCGTCAGCAGTTCATTAATTTTATCATCTGGATAGGTACGTGAATCTGAGCGTATTGCCAATTCTCCGGTAGCAGGATTGCGAACCATAGCAACCGACAAGCCGCCGCCAGACGGCTCAACAAGCGCTGTTTTTACGCTCCAGTTGGTTTGATATTCGGCGACATTGTTATTTGACGATCGATATGACCAGGTTTTCCCGTCAGCCCCAAGCAATGCATAGATTAGCTTCACACGGAAGCTCCTGCCCTGATCTTCGCCAATGATGTAACGCCCAACAATCACACAGTTCGACTGTCCCCGATAGCCATTGACGCTAGCCCCCGGAATGGGACACGGATCTGTTGGTTGTCGATCATTTTCTATACTAATGACCTTTGAGTACTGTTCGGTTAAAAAATTGGCATAAGATTGGACAGCGTCGCGATACTGTTGGCGCTGAATCGCTACACCGATACCAGCCAATAAGGCAATCGCCATGGTGCCGGAGATTGCTAGAAACATTGTTACTTCAATTACAGTAAAGCCACCCTGTCGTCGCATATTTCTAGTATAGCATAAGCGTTTTCTTTAGCCATCATATCAGCGGAAACAATCCACGGATAATTTCCGGACCAATAAACCAAGTCAGCAAAAATCCAACTATCAGAAGCGGGCCAAAGGGCACCTTAGCCTTACGGTCTAGTGTTCCTCGCACCATCCCAGGCAAAACCATCAGCGTACCGAGGAGATTAGCTGCGAAGAGACATAAAAACGCCAACTTCCAATCAGCTAAGAATAATGCCAAGCCAAGACCGAGCTTGACGTCCCCAAACCCAATCCACTCACCTTTGGAAATGGCATACAGCACAAGATATAAGCCACTTAAAATAGCTACTGCTCCGCTAAGTGTCATCAAGAGGCCAAGGCTATCCGAAGAGGTGATGAATTGCGTAGCTACAAAAATACCGCCCAACGCAGCGAATGGCCACATGGCAATATCAGGCAAAATTGACCATTTTAGGTCGTAGACAAACAAAATTGTTAATGGTACCAAAGCTGATAGCCATACAATCGCTCGTAACAGTCCTAGATCAGAAAGTGATTCTGGCCAAAACCATACCGAAAGCGCAAACAAAGCTCCCAGGCCAATTTCTAACAAAATTTCTGTATAGCCAATTTTTGCTTTGCAGTACCGACATTTACCACCAAAACGTAGCCAGCTGAAAACTGGTATCAGATCCTTCCACGCTAAATCATGGTGGCACGACAAACACTGTGAACGGTCTTTTTTGAGTTTTTTACCAATGAGCGGCTTGAGCTTTTTCCATTCGGCGGCGTCTATTTTTTCACCAGTAGCCTTGTCTTGTTTCAGTTGCCAGGCACGCAACCGCCACACTTGCGCCCCCGCAAAGCTACCCAAAACCGCCCCTAACAATCCAATCCCTACGGTCATCATGATCATAATACAACTGTCCATACCTCTTATGGTAGCAGAAATAGCAAAAAAAAGCAGCCTCTGTTGATGAAGAGGCTGCTGTAATTGATCTGATTTTTAAGCACCGCTGTCTTGGCAGAAGTGAGTTGGGCCACCCTCAAGCAGTACCACGACCGCAAACTGCCGTGAAGTACCAGGTTCTAATTCCTGTTTCTCCTTAGAGCTTTCACCACATTTCATGCCAGTAACAACCTGAATTTCGGTGTCGCTAACAGTAACTGAATTCTTTTTACTGTCAACTGACACGTGATCTTTGTTGGTGTATTTTGACAGATCTGTACCCAAAAATGATCGGAGTTTCTCAGTGCCTGGCCACGCGCCACGGTTAGCATTGGAGTAGTTAGTAACTGCAGTTGAAACAAGGCTCAAGTCATTTTTACGGGCCGTGTCACGCTGGTTACGGTTTAGTACTGGAACAGCGATGAAGACCATCAGGAATATCAGTGCTGCAATACCCAGAACCAATACCACTTCTATGATCGTAAAGCCTTTTTTATCTTGTGTGTTGATCATAAAGTTTCCACCTTTCTATGATCTATTACTAATGTTAGCGGTAGTGCTTATCCTTATAATACACGGTAACTAGCACGTTGTCTAGATTCCTACGTGGTTAACCAGACTATAGATTGGGAACAAAATGGCTCCCACCATACCAGCTGCTACAATAGCCAAGAACACCATCAATACTGGCTCGATGGCGGTGGATATGGCTTTAATTTCCTCATCAAGCTCATTTTCATAAATCTGAGCTGTTTTGCCCATCATTTCATCAACCTTACCTGATTGCTCTCCAATCTTGATCATATGAGGCACCATTTCCAGCATATATTCCTCATTTTTTAGCGACAGAGATAATGCCTTTCCGCCCTTCACCTTGTCGGCAGCGCGCATGATTTCCTCGCTAACGATGACGTTGTTGACACCATCCGCAGCGATTTTCAACATATCAAGCATTGGCACACCAGTTGACAATAGCGTCTGTCCGGTTCGAGTAAACCGCGCCATATAGAGCTTACGGAACATGCCTTTGAACAGCGGCACATTGAGCTTGAATTTGTCCTTCATATGAATACCCGCCTCTGTTTGCAAGTACTGGGCAAAGAAGTAAATGCCAAATCCCAGTAAAATAGCTAATAGCCACCAGAAATTGATGAAGAAATCAGCGATACTAACCATCACTTGCGTCAAAATTGGCAGTTCTCGCCCAACGTCTTTATAGAGGCCTTTGACTTGTGGTACGACCGAAACCGTCATAAACCCAACC
>CAUVPL010000018.1:0-8444 GCA_963553685.1 uncultured Candidatus Saccharibacteria bacterium | reverse complement strand
GTGTCGACGCCCTGCAATGCTACGCGCACCAAGCGGTTTTTGACCACCTTGATGACCACGTTTGCTTCGCGAGCAGCCTTGCGCAGCTCTTGTAGTTCAGCCACGCTCAGACCCTGGTACCGCGCAAATGCCGTACCTTTGGCGTCTTTCAGAAGCTCTGTTAGTTCAGCAACCAAAGTTTGTTTTTTATCGCGTGAAATTGCCATAAAAATCCTTTCTTTGATTGAGTTAATTTCATTCTTTTCGCCAATTTGTTAACGTGCGGTAATGGAGAATCAAAAAGACGTCTTTGATTCTCGCACTACCAAAGACGTCAAATAAAACTGTTCGTTTCATCCCTCGGCGGCATGTTTACACCTCAGTTCCCTTCGGTCGCGCGCTGTCTTTGGTAATGTTCCTCACCATTGTAGCAGAAATGACAACGAAATGCAACAGGCATATTATATCAAACCAAAGAGAAAGCCCGCTCCACTACGGAGCGGGCGGCGAACCTCCCTTCTCTCTCTGTATCTCTTCCTTCACCAAGGGGTACTAGCCATGATGACCAGTACCCCTTGGTGGTATGTCATTCCTCGCGCGAGGAGTGACGCCGCCGAGCCTCGACAATACCGCCGAGACTCAGGCCCGCTATAACTAGACCTGCCGATAGTTTAATCAGCAGGTCACTGGCAGTGCCGGTGTGGGCCAATCCCCCTCCCGGCCGCTTGTGCGGCGGCTGGGCGGGGGGCGCGACGACCTCCTGACCCCTTGTTGGGGTCGGGGAGGTTGTGGCCGACGGCACCGACGGCGACGGGGTTGCCGTCGCGCTGGGCGTCGGCGTCGGCGAAGGTGTCGGCGACACCGATGGTGTCGGGGTCGGCTCCACACTTGGCTCCGGAGTCGGAGTCGGTGTCGCACTTGGCGTTGCCGTCGGCGACGGCTCCGGCGAGGGTGTTGTCGACGGAGTTGGCTCCGGACTGGGAGTTACCGACGGTGTCGGCTCAGGTGTTGGTGTCGGCTCCGGCGTCACGCTGGGCGTCGGCTCCGGAATTGGAGTCGGCTCCGGCGTCGGTGTTGGTTTAGGCGGACACGGGGCTGGAGTCGGCTTCGGCTTCGGCGCGCACGCGGAAGCCGCTGCGGGGATCTCGGGGGCAGCAGCTGCCACCCCCGAGAACCCGAAGACCATAGCTAGCAGCGCAAACAGCACTGCTAGACTACGTTTCCTGAATGGCATGGGATTCTCCTAGGGATGTAGACGAAAGGATACAGATGTTAAAGTACATTTTGGTTCGCGTCCAGCTGGGCTGGAATAGCGAATCAAAAATGACTCAAGCTTTAACATCCATACCCATTGGGCTTTAGTATTTTAGCATAAAATCCAGAAAAATGCAATACTCTGCGGCAGGTCCAGCAACATCACCTCAGAAAAAATCCCGCCATGATCGGCGGGATTTGATGGGTCAAACTGCGAGATTAACTATGTCTAGAGGTTGTTTTCAACCTTGATACCAGGACCCATGGTAGTGGTCACAGCAACGCTTTTGACGTAGGCGCCTTTGAGGCTGCTTGGTTTTTGTGCGTTTAGGCTGCTCAAAAATGCGCGGGCGTTGTCTTGCAATTTGTCTGCACCAAACGACACCTTACCGACGCTCAAGTGAACGATGGCTTGTTTGTCGACACGGTATTCAACCTTACCAGCTTTGGCTTCGGTGACAGCAGTCGCCACGTCTGTTGCTACGGTGCCAGACTTTGGATTTGGCATCAAACCACGTGGACCGAGCAAGCGAGCGTATTTACCAAGTTTTGGCATGTACTGTGGCGTTGCTACCAAGATGTCAAAGTTCAGCTCTTCTTTGTCCAGCTGCTTCAAAAATTCTTCATCACCGATGATGTCGGCGCCAGCTTTTTTGGCAGCGGCGTGCTCTTCTTCTGGTGCAAATACTGCGACGCGTACGTCTTTACCGGTACCGTGAGGTAGTGACACGGTTGAGCGAATGTTCTGGTCTGCCTGGCGTGGGTCAACACCGAGCCGAACGTGCAGTTCTACTGACGCGTCAAACTTGACTGGGCTGGTCTCGGTCGCCAGCTTCAAGGCTTCTTCTAGAGTGTAAACTTTGTCTTTCTCGATCTTTTTGGCAGCTTCTTGGTATTTTTTGCCGCGGCGCTCTAGGCGTGGTCGAGTGACTGGCTTTGGACCCTTTTTGATGTGTGCTTCAGCGTCTTCGTCTTGTGGAGTGGTGTCACCTGCTTCTTTGCGAGCTTCCTTCTCTGCTTTAGCTTCAGCTTCGTCCAAAGCTTTTTGGCTGCGCTTACCTGCTTTGGCGACGTGCGCTTCGCGAACTTCGTGTTTTTCAGCACCCGCGATGGCAGCCTCGATTTCAGCGATGGTATTTTTTTCGCTGACTTCTAGGTTTAGTTCTGCTGCTTTTTCCAGCAATTCGGCTTTTTTGGCCATGAGCTATATCCTTTCTGTGGTACAATCGGTGCTCGGCTTTTCCCGAGGTTCACCTCCCAACATTGATTATTATTCCGGTTGATTATATCAGTTTTGGCGACCAATTTCAATGAGGCTTCTTTGCCAACCGCCGAAAGGCTGTGAGGAAGGTGTTGTTAGGCACCACGAACACGTCTGCTTGTGAGTTGTCGTCTATCGGGACGAGTCGTAGCCCAAATCGCCACTGTTCGTCTACTTCCTCACAGTGCAGTTCTGGCTTGGCATTGATAGTAAGGTCGTCAAACACCTCCTGCCATTCACCGTTGTTATCAGTGTAGAATGTTCCGTCAATATGAAACTCACCTGCCTCAAGCATATGTTCCGTCAAAAAATTCTCATCAGCCATGAGTTGTGCGCACTGCTTTGCGGTCTCAGTCCGCATTGATTCAGCTATATCTTCAGCTGAATTGTCGCCTTGGCTCAAGTTAGTGGCTGCGTCCGTGAGTACATATTCGACTGCTTCGATTGACCGACTGCGCCATTCGTCCTGAAAAGTCGCCAGGTAGTCAAATGGCTGGCTTTCATCTCTCTGTTCGTGATAGATGAGGTCGATATCTGCTAGCTGATCAAACGGTACGATGGTCTTTGTTGCACCGTGAGTCATTTCGATATGAAGTTTGGGCAGCAGCTTGGCTTCCCCGTCTTCTAAAACGACCGGCACAAATACAGCGAGCTTGTCAGCGATGATTGGCTCGGTCTGCTTAAAAATATCTACAGTGGCTTGACAATGCTCTGAGTCGGCAAGCAGCTCATCAAACTTCCTGGTAGCTTTTTCGGTGAGTCGTTGTATGATGAGTTGCTGTTGTTCGGGGTCAAGCTTGCTGAATGATTTCCTCGACAAAACTCGGTTGACTAGTCCACCGGTATCATAAACCAGTTCGGCGTAGTTCGACGGCTCTTCTGGCTCTTGCTGACGAATCTCCATAATGTGAGATACATCCAAGCGGTCGCCGTTATCGAGCGCCAAGCGTACCGTGCGTTCGCCCAGCTCTGAACTGACCTCAAACCGTGCGACTGCTTCTGAGAACTGTTCAATACCTAAGGTAGGCTCGCCGTCACTGTTCTTGCGGGAGGTTATGGCGGTGATGTCGACCGGCTTGCTTAGTAACTCGGGAGTGAATAGTTGGTTGTTCAGGGTTTTCTGCAATGTCTCATCTGGTAGGTCTTCCCTGCTATAGGCTATGTCCATCAGGCCGTCCAAATCAATTGGTCGCTTTTGGGGACTGGTAAATGGTGCTTCGCTCATGTACATATATTATACCAGTGAATTGCAGAAAAATCAATAGCAGTGAGTGCATTTCATGGAATATTTGCGTGTTTAGCAACAATGTGATAACATGTGTAATTACTATGGCGAGCGAGAAGAGTGATTTTACACCTGGTGGGCATGATGAAGCAGATATAGGTGTTGGCATGGCCTTTGATGACATTATGACTAGAGCAGGTCTAACCGGTGAAGATATGGCTGAAGTTCCCAAAAAATGTCGAAATTGTCCAGTACTAAGGCGCAGCTTAGGAGAGATAGCTTGTATACGTCAAGGAGTGCAAGAAGGTCTGAACGTAGATCCTGAACAAATAAAACAGCACTTACTGATGATGAGAGAAGCGGGTCATGAGGCTTTGGCGCGATTAACAGATGACCAGATCGGTCAAATAGCCGCTAGTGCTACAGCCCATAAGCAAAGAGAGGTCATGGAGATATTAGACAGCTTTGACAGGCAGTCAGCTAAATTACAAGCTGACGTAGACCACCTTACCAGTCACTGCGCAGGGTCTCTTGAGATGCGCGGTTCACAGGATGGTAAGACGGTGACAGTAACGAGCTGTATGTCGGGTATTATAGCCCATCCAGGTGAAACAGGCTTTGCTGACGTACACTACAGTTAGTGGTCTATCGCGTGGTCTGATACAATAGATCATATGGACTTTATCACAATTACACACATCAGAGCACGTCAAATTTTAGATTCTCGAGGCAATCCAACGGTTGAAGCAGATGTCATATTGAGTGACGGCTGTTTTGGTCGGGCTGCTGTTCCCTCTGGGGCTAGCACCGGGTCTCACGAGGCGGTAGAGCTGCGAGATGACGAATTACCATTTGGCGGTAAGGGTGTTTTGAAGGCGGTTGAAAATGTCAACACGGAAATCGCTGACGCACTGCGCGGTATGAGTCCGTTTGACCAAGAAGCTATCGACCAAAAGATGATCACCTTGGATGAAACGCCAAATAAGGGCCGTTTGGGGGCAAATGCTATTTTGGCGGTCAGTTTGGCAACTGCCAAAGCAGCAGCAGCGTCACGTGGCGTGGCACTGTTCACTTACATCAACACGTTGGCTGGTAACCCGCAGATGAGCTTCCCAATGCCAATGGTCAATGTCATGAACGGTGGTCAGCACGCGCTGGGTGCAACGGATATTCAGGAGTACATGATCATCCCTGTTGGCGCGTCAACCATTCAAGACGCAGTAACCATGAGCGCCGAGGTGTTCCACGTGTTGGCAAAAGTTCTCAAACAAGAGGGTTACCCAACGACTGTGGGTGATGAAGGTGGCTATGCACCTCGCGTTCGTTACGGTAATTCTGAGCCAATCACCTTGCTCAGCCGCGCCATTGAGCAGGCTGGGTACTTGCTGGAGCGTGACTTTGCCTTTGCACTTGACGTGGCTGCCAGTGAGTTCTATCAGAGCCAGACTGAGCAGTACAATTTGTCCACGGAACATCGTGTACTAAACACAGATGAGATGATCAAAATGTATAAGGAACTGCGCGCACAATACCCAATCGTTTCCATCGAAGATGGGTTGAATGAAGAAGCGTGGCGTGGTTGGCAAAAGCTGACGCTGGAGCTGGGTGGTACCACACAGTTGGTTGGCGACGACTTGTTGGTCACCAATGTCGAGCGTCTGGAACAAGCCATCGAGCAAAAAGCTGGCAACGCCATCCTCATCAAGCCAAACCAAATTGGTACGCTGACCGAAACCATCGCTGCAGTTAAGATGGCCAAAGAAGCTGGTTGGAACACGGTGATGAGCCACCGTTCTGGCGAGACGGAAGATACCACCATTGCGCATTTGGCTGTTGGCTTGGGAACTGGACAAATCAAGACTGGTTCAATGTCCCGTTCAGAGCGCATCGCTAAGTACAATGAGCTGATGCGTATCTCAGAGCTGCGTCCCGACATCGAGCTGGCGCGTCCGTTTGTACAGATGTAGGGCGCACTAAGCGCGAATAGTGACGATGTCGCCAGCTTGCAACTTGATGATGCGTGACGCGACTGCAGTTGTCACTTCTCCACCGTCGACATAGACACTTACCATATCACCGAAGTACTTGATGGCTTCGGTGATGTTTTTTGCTGGTGGCATGCCAGCTGGGTTGGCGCTGGGTGCCAACAAGGGACCGGTTTGGCGGATGAGACGTGCTAAATTGCCGGTGACCAGTCGAAAAGCTAGCGTGCCGTTTTGGTGGGCGGTGTGTGGAAAATCGTTGCTGGCTGGGACGATGATACTGGTCGGTCGCTCAGCATTCAGCTGCAGGTAGTGCTGACGTTGAGCGGCAGTTAAACCTGGGATGTCTGATATGTTGGCGACCAGGATGATACAGGATTCGTTAGCTGGACGATGTTTAGCGCGATACAGGCGCTCCATGGCACAGTGGTTAGTCGCGGCAGCAACGATGCCGTAGATGGTGTCGGTTCTGAGGACGACCAATTTGGCACTAGTGAGTGCCTCTGACACACGGGGGTCGGATACGGTATTTGTGATGAGCATTGAATTCTACTAGAGGTTAACCGCCAAGAGTGTTGATAATGGTTTGCGCAAGACCTCTAGGAGTTGGCGGTGGTGTTTGGTCTGGTTCTTGGGTTGATGATGTTTTTTCAGCCGAAGGTGCCGAAGTAGGCTCGGTGTTGATGTGGATAGAATTAGCAACGGTATCGGCCGCTTTATTTAACGCGACAGCTGTCGGGATGAATAAAGCAGAGGTGACGGCTACCGCACCAACAACGGATTTGATGGTGTCTTTGAGTCCCCTTTCGTTCTCTGTTGATAGCTTTGCAAATTCTGGCAGATCCATACCTATGTTATATCATATTTGGTCATAATATACAATTACTCCCGCCTGGACGAGAGTAATTTGTAGTTGATGCGAGAAACTGATTAGTCAGTAACTTCAACACCCATGCTGCGAGCAGTGCCGGCGATGATTTTGACGGCGCCCTCTGTGTCGATGGCGTTGAGCTGGTCTTTTTTGACTTCAGCAATCTCTTCCAACTGAGCGCGGGTGATTTTACCGACCTTGTCGGTGTGTGGTTTGCCGCTACCCTTTTGGATGCCAGCTTTTTCGCGGATCATGTCGTCTACTGGCTGCCCCAATGATTTCCATGCAAAAGTGCGGTCTTCGAACACTTGAATGTGTACAATAACGTCTTTACCCATCAAATCTTTGGTGGCGTCGTTAAATGGATTGATGAAATCCATCATGTTTAGTCCCCACTGACCCAAGGTTGAACCAACTGGAGGCCCAGCGGTAGCACGACCAGCTGGAATACGTAGTTTTAGATTTCCAATGACTTTCTTTGCCATGATGATAAACCCTTTCAAAATTAGTTGAAGCGTATTGAAAGTGTGCGTAACATAGGTATTATACAAAAAAGTATGGTATAATTCAAGCATGAACGTGCGAGGCCCGCTCCCCATTAAGCGCATCATCAACGCGTTTGGTGCGGTGGGCTACACATTGCTCTTGTTTGTTTATGCAATCATCTCTTTGTCTGCTGTAGTTTGGCTGATTCGTCGCGGTAAGTTCTTTGGACTATCAATTAATCTGCGCACCGCAGAACCGTTGATGCAGACAGCGCCGACGGAGCCAGAGCCGTTGATGGCTCAGCTGTTGAGTGCTGTGTTGGGGATTGCCACGGCCTTGGTGTTGGTCATCACCCTCACGGCTCTCACTTATTGGCTGGGACGCGGTGGGTCGCGGATGTTGAAGCGGTCAGTGCGGTTTTGTCAGTGTCCCGTCACCTTGGTGACGTTGTTGGTAGGCAAAGTGTTGGCTTGTGGCGTGGCGACGGTGCCGGTTTTGTTGGCTGGTATTTTGCAGATGGGTAATCTGTGGGTGGTGATCATTTTGTTGGGATTTATCACCGTGGCGTTGATCATTTTTCTGCTGCAGCATTATCTGGCACACACCAGTGAAGTAGTACAAGCCAAAGACGTTTGGTAGCTTGGCTTGCGCCGCATTATTTTTTGCGTGACAGAAAGTGCGTGACTACGTTGCCGGCAACGATGCCAGCTGCCACGCCGCCAGCGATAGCAAAGGCTTTGACGACCTCTTTGCCGATCTCTGAGAACACCAGCATGCGAGCTATCTTTGAGTCTTTGATTTCAAGGCTGGTTGGGATTTCAGGTGGATGGATATCGTCGTTTGCTGTTGTCGCCTGCTCTGTTGCTTGCGCCTCTTCTGATGCAGCAGGTATACTGCTATACGCGGAATTTATCATGTCGGCTTGTTGCCGTCCTAGGGCTATTGCAAAATCGGCAGCAAAATGAGCAGGTATACGTGAAGGGTCTCCTTTGCACTCTTCCAGGGTCTCCTCGTATAGTTGGTTTACATATAGCTTAGCTTGCGCTAGTACGCCTGTCTGCTCCTCTGGAATACTGTCTGGAGCGATGATGTGCGCTGCGGCTACAATTGCCTGTGTATCGTTTTCCATCAGTCCAGCGAGCCAAGTGAGTAGAGATTCCTTTTGCTTTGGTGTTGTCGGTAAGTCTTGTAAGTAATGGGTAATAAGTTCTCGTACTGCTGGGAGATATTGCATATTTAACGAGTTGCTAGCCTTATTTATGGCACGCTGTTGCTCATCAATAGTCTGTTCGGCAGACAGTTCTTCAAAGGTCGCGATCAATTTATTTCTGGCAGCTAAATGTTTGAGAGAGGCACTTGTTAAATCCTCACCATCAGGCTCACCCA
>CAUVPL010000017.1:0-8761 GCA_963553685.1 uncultured Candidatus Saccharibacteria bacterium | reverse complement strand
CAGCTTCCTTGACCTGCTTGAAGCCAGTTTCTCGGTTGGCATCTTTGACCTGCTCAACAGGGGCGGCAATCTCTTCTTCAACAGTAACCGTCTGCTTACCATTACGCCAGACACTGAGGTGCATACCAGCGGTAATAGGTGTTGATTCAGGAACAGACATGCCGTCATCCTTCCCGAGCGTCACGTTTTTCTCGCGCAATAATTCTCCGACTGTACGGGCCATCGTCCTAACTTCAGCCGTTTTACCATAAAGCGTCAATTGCAATGGTGTAGCTCGGTGAATTTTCACAATAACATCAGCGCCGTCTAGCAAAAAATCGCTTGGCGGCTCAATGGTTGTCTTATCTTCAGGATAAACAGTCACGCCCGCAGCTTGCGCTATCAATGGTGTGGTCTGCTGAGCGGTCACCACACGAACTCGATGCGTACCGTCCGCCACTGTTACTGGCCGCGCACGATAGACGTTAACGTTATATTTCGTAGATACCAGCTGCGTATCAAGGCTCGGCTCAACGACATCATGCTTTTCGTCAACTGAGATATCAGCCGCCTTCAGGGCCTCTTTGACCGTCCCGACAGTGGTGACGATGGATCGTTCTTGACCCCGATCATGAATCGTTACCACCTTTTCACCATTTGGAGCAGCCGTATGCGACTCCTTAATCTGTTCTCGAGCTAAAGCATTGTCAACAAGCTTCACGCTCGCAATTCCAAAGACAGCAATCGCTACGACTATCATCATTCGAGCTGTATTGTGGTGAATTTTCAGTCCAAATTTCATACTCATAGCGAAAAACGCTCTGTTCATTATAGCAGAACTCGCTCATATTAGCAACCGACTAGCACTTTTCTAATCGAGCAAACTCAACATTGAGCTTTTTGGTTTTACCATTTCCAAAAGCCACCACCACTGCTAAGCCATCAACTTCCATGATCTCACCAACACCAAATTGTGGACTGCGCACCCTGTCGCCAACATCCAAACCAATTTCATCACTGTAAAATTCAGGTTCGGGAACAAAACTCGACGAAGCAGGCTTGTCCAAGCCGCCGCTCAAAATACCCATCTCATCTAAAAATCGTGACGGCAGGTTGTAGGCTATTTGTCCAAATTGCGTCCTGGAACTAGCACAGGTGATGAATAATTCTTGGCGAGCACGCGTGATACCGACATAGCAAAGCCGCCGTTCTTCTTCGACGTCCTCAGACTTACCGCCATCAAACACGCGGGAGTGTGGTAATATCCCTTCCTCCAAACCAGTTAGAAATACCACTGGAAATTCCAACCCTTTCGCGGCGTGCAATGTCATCAGGGTGATTTGTTCTTGTGCTTGATCGTCACTAGCAGACATCAACGCCATCTCCTCCAAGAACGTCGGTACATCAACATATGCCTTGGCTTCAGCCACCAGGACGCCCAGGTTTTCCATTTTTTCTTCTGATTGCACACTACCATCATTGATGAACATGCCATACCCTGTTTGATCAATAATTTTTTCAATCACGTCGGCTGGCGCTTCATCAATTGATTTTTGCAAATCACCGAGTAGTACGCCCAACTCGTGCAGCGAATGCTTGGCACGCGGCGTTAGCCCATTTGCCTCGTTGACCGCCAACAGCCCATCAATGATAGTCGTCCCTTGTTCATCATTCCACGCCAAAAATTTGGCCACACTCACCGCGCCAATACCTCGTTTCGGCACGTTAACAATTCGTGAAAAACTCATCCTGTCGCTCGGCTGATATAGTAGCCGCAAATACGCCAAGACATCTTTGACAACCGCTCGGTCCAAGAACCGCAAACCGCCCACAATTTTGTACGGCAAATAGTTTTGGCGCAGCGCACGCTCAATTGCGTAACTTTGGGCATTGGTCCGATACAACACAGCGACGTCATCTGGTGAGCGTCCGACACTCAGCTGACGTCGTATCTCATTGGCGATCACCTGAGCTTCTTCAGCCTCAGAGTACAACTGCCACAACTGCGGCTCCGCACCATCGCCACTGTTGGTCCACAAATTTTTGTCAGTCCGATTGACGTTGTGCTGAATGAGGTTGTTCGCCAAATTCAAAATTGAGCCAGTCGAGCGGTAATTTTGCTCCAACTTAATGACCACCGCTCCAGGAAAATCTCGTTCAAAATTGAGAATATTGGTATAGTCGGCACCACGGAAGCTATAGATCGACTGCGCGTCGTCGCCAACCACTGACAGATTACGCTCTGGCCCAACCAATAATTTAATCAACGTGTACTGCACGGTGTTAGTGTCTTGATATTCGTCGATCAGGATATGCTGAAATTGCTGCTGCCATTTTTGACGAATGTCAGGATGCGTCTTGAACAATTCAACAACCTTCAGTAGTAAATCATCAAAATCAAGCGCTGCTGCCTGACGAAGTGCCTTCTCGTACGCCTGAAACAGCGCGGCGATGCGCTGCTGCACAGGGCTTGACCCTGATGCCGCATACGCCTCCGGATCTATCATGTCATTTTTAGCGTGAGAGATGGCAGACAACACCGAACGCGGCTTAATGTCACGATCAGTCAGACCTTGCGCCTTCATGATTTGCTTGATTAAGCTCAATTGGTCGTCTGTATCATAAATCACAAATCGTTTATCCAAGCCCAACGCCATTCCATCCATGCGCAATATGTGTACACAGATGCTGTGAAATGTCCCCATCCACGGCATAAACCGACGGTCATCGGGATTTTCGTGCAGCAACACGGCTAGCCGCTGTCTCATCTCTTTGGCAGCCTTGTTAGTAAACGTTACTGCCAAAATATGGCTTGGCCAGATATTCTTCTGCGACACCAGGTATGCTATACGGTGCGTTAACGTCTTCGTTTTGCCACTACCAGCACCAGCCAAAATCAATAATGGCCCAGATTCATGCTTAACCGCCCGGAGTTGCTCTGGATTCAGTTCCGTCAATATATCCATTGTACTATTGTACCAGCAAGAAGTAATATGCGGCAGCTCCACCACCCGCACCCAGCAGTAACAAAATCAAAATGATGATAAAGCTCATCACTCCAGATGGTTTTTTCTCCTCCACTGGCTGTGGTTGAGCAGCGGCTGCTTCGAACATTGGAGCGGGTTCTAGTGTTACCGGTTCTACTTGCTCGTTTGCGCCCATCGCTGGCACTGCTACCTGCTGATCATAGGTCGGCGTTGGCTGAGGAGCGCTGTCGCTCGCTAACTCCGCCACAGACTGGTCATTCTCCACAGCGCTCTCTTCAGGCATATCCGTCTCAGCAGCGCTAGACTCATTGGTCAATGAGTCCAACTCAGCGACCGTAGCAGCCATCTCTGGTGTCTGCTCTTCTTCAGCAATTTCAGTATCGCCGTCAGCCAGTTCACTTTCGATCCCCATCTCTAAAGCCATGAGTTCTCGGTCGAGGTCAGAATTCATGCCAACCGACTCTTCAGCTGCTACCTCTGAGCTTGGCTCAAGGCTCAGCCGTGGCTTACCGCCAAAGTCGTTTTTCTCTGGCGCTGGACGCGTATCATCCGTCGCTTCAGTACCCATCAAGTCTGGGCTGACCATGGAGCCTTCATTATTCTCATCAGAAGCATTGCCAGCGCCATATGAACCCAGTGGACGCTTTTCGATAGTCGCGCTCGCGTTGCTCACAAATGGCGAGGTCAATGATGGTGCTACTGATTGTTCTACTACTTCACCAACGCTTGACGCGTCTGTTGGCTGCTCAGCTGATGACAACGACTGAGAGATAGCACTTGCCAGGTCGGTAGTATCCAGAGATGGCTCTGCGGCCTCAGTTGGTGCACTGCTTGATTCTGAATTGTGACTGCCAGACATATCCATGCGCGGTGTTCGCACTGGGTTGACCATTGGATCAGCCACTACTGTGTTGGTACGAGCTGCTGTCGTTGCTGGACGCGTACTCATAGCAGCTGTACTCATTGACGATGGGGCAACCACATCCATAACGCGGCCAGTATGCCGTGGAGTAACTGGCGGAGCAAATACTGATTTTTCCGTCTTGTCTTCAGCTTCAGGCGCTGGGGTCTCGTCGGTAGTATGATCCGTAACAACCGGCTCTGGCTGAACTGGCTCTTCTACAATAGCCTCTGGCTGAACATCAGTAGTTTCTGGACCGTGAGCAACCTCTGGTTGAGGCACGACCCCAGACTTTGCTTCAGGTGCAATAAAAACGTGACCAAATGTTGACGATGGCGCTACTGGTTCTTCAACTGGCGTTGACTCCTTAGGTTCATTACTCTCTGATATAGGCTTAATCTCAGTTTTCTCAACCTCAGCCACAGGAGCAGGAGTAATTGTCTGAGTCTCAGGCACAGAAGTCGTCTCAGGTTTTTTATCATCAGCCACGGAAGCTGTTTCGGTCTTTTTGTCATCAGTCACTGGACTATCTGAAGCACGGTCGCTGTCCTGCTGGCGCTGATTCATCAGTGAATTCACCGCCCTGTCCAGTTCCTCAAAGTCAATATCTGTCATTTCCCCTCCCGATTGCTGTTATGTGCTTTTTCTATAATATCGATAAATTGATAGGCGTCCAAACTAGCACCACCAATCAACAAACCATCGATTCCATCAATACGCAAATAATCACTTGCCTTTTCAACTGTTATACTGCCGCCATACAAGATTCTCACCTCAGTTGAAGCTTTTTTGCCAAACAATTGTTGTATCTGGCGACGAATGGTTTTAATGGCTCGTCGCACATCAGCTGGGTTGGCGCTTTCTCCAGTACCAATTGCCCAAACTGGCTCATACGCAATCACAATACGGTCAAACTCATCAGCCGTCACATTGGCCAAGCCGCTCAGTAGCTGATCGTGCAGTGCATCGGCTGTCTCACCAAGAGTTTTTTCCTGTAGCGTTTCGCCAATACACAAAATTGGTTGCAAATGATTACGCAGCGCGGCTTGAACTTTCAATCTGATATCACGGTCGCGTTCCTGAAAAACATAGCGCCGCTCCGAATGCCCAACAATGACGTAGTCAACCAACCCCCGAAGATGAGCCGCTGGCACTTCGCCGGTGTAATTACCATAATCACGCCAATAGCAGTTCTGAGCCGCCAGCTTGATCAGTCGGCGATTCACTTGCAGGCTCAAACTCTGAAGCGTCAAAATCGTTGGCGCAACCACCGTCTCTACATCACGATGCGACGAAATCATCTTCATCAACTTGTGTAGATAAAGACTTGCTTCTTGCATGGTTAGGTGCATTTTCCAGTTGCCAACGATTAACTTTTTGCCCATATATTCCCCTTATGCTTTTTAGTGTACCACTCCAAGCCCATATGCGTCTAGTAAACTCTCAATTCCTGGCAGTTTTTTTCCAGCCATCAGCGCCAAACTGGCCCCACCACCTGTGGAAACATGACTAAACGCTGCGCCGTCATGACCATCCCATTTCAATACAAAATCAGCCGTGTCACCGCCACCGACTACTGAAATCGCCTGCTTATTTTGGGCGATCGCTAAACTGAGACGAGCAGAGCCAATGGCAAAAGTCGATTTCTCAGCCAAACCAACTGGGCCATTCCAGATGATCGTTCCCGCGTGGGCTAGCACTGCAGTATAGCGTTCGATGGTTTGCATGCCTATGTCTAACGCCATGTCATTGACACCAATATTCGCCACACTGACTTCACGCCGCTCTTGACTGTCAGGACTTTCAGCTACTGCAACGTCTGTTGGCAGTAGTAAAAATGCATCACTACGTTCACGACCAACTTTTTGTTCCACTGCTTGATAGATCTGGCGAATGACGTCGTGCTGACCTGGCTCAACGCGGCTTTTGCCCATATTGTAGCCCTTGTATTCCAAAAAGGTATTTGCCATGGCGCCACCAATCAAAATCTGATCAGCCTTGTTGATAAACTCATGAATCATGCCAATTTTGTCAGAAACTTTGGCACCGCCGACGATGGCGACTAGCGGCCGCTTGGGACTAAGTATGGCGCGAGTGATGGCGTCATATTCAGCACGAACCAAGTCACCCGCCACCCCAGGTATATACATGGTAATTTCGTGTGTACTGGCGTGTTTTCGGTGCACCACTGCAAAGCCATCTTGCACAAAATAATCAGCTTGGCTGGCCCGAGCAATTGAGCGCGCAAACTGCGTGTCGTCAGCTTCTTCTTCAGGATAAAATCGCAAATTTTCCAACAAAATGATTGCACCAGAAGATCGCCGCACTGTTTGACGAACTTTGTCACCCACACAATCATCAACAAATTTCACTGGATACTGCAGCAACTCTGACAAGCGCACAGCGACTGGCGCTAGGCTGTATTTTTCGTCTCGACCTTGTGGACGACCCAAATGACTGATCAGCACAATCTTGCAATGCTGCGACAACAAATATTTCAAGGTGGGCAAACTGGCACGAATTCGTAAATCATCAGAAATCTCGCCATTTTCAAGCAATGGCACATTATAGTCAACGCGCACCAACACTGTTTTATGGCGCAAGTCAACGTCATGAATCGTCTGTTTGAAAAATCGTTTGCCCACCCTTTGATATCCTATGTACTAATCATTTACTCCAGTGTCAAAACGCGTATTGTATCAGTTTTGCCGGCGCCTGGGCGGTGGCCATTAACCAATACCAATGTTGCTACACCATCACCAAAGTAGCCTTCATTTTTCAAATCACGTGCCAACTCGATACCATGACAGCTCTCTGGTGGACGCATGTATACACGAGTGGCGTAGTTCAGCGCCAACTTCTGAGCTGTTTTGCAGTTGTCCGTTAAGCTGATGATCGGCATATTTGGACGAAATGCGCCAATATTGACGGCTGTAGCACCCGTGTCGGTCTCTGCCACGATGGCGTCCGCATTGAGGTCACGCGCCAAACGAGCGGCTGTATAGCTGATGACTGCATCATTCTTCTGGCGAGATTCACTCTTCGCCACTGGCATGACGTCACTGTGCTCCTGAGTGTAGAGGATAGTTTTTCGCATTGATTCAACAGCTTCAATTGGATATTTACCATTGGCAGTCTCATCAGACAACATCACCACGTCAGCACCTTGAATAACAGCATTTGCCACGTCGCTCACTTCAGCACGGCTTGGCTCAGGATTGTCAACCATACTACCCATCATCTGAGTTGCCACGATCACCATCTTACCGTGCTTACGACACAGCGTGATAATCCGGCGCTGCACAACTGGCACAATCTCAGCACCAGCTTCCACCGCCAAGTCTCCTCGCGCCACCATGACACCATCACTCAACTGCACAATTTTTTCCAGGTTTTCTGGAGAGATAGCAGATTTTGTCTCAATCTTGGCGATGATCTGCGCTTCAGAACCAAATGTCAACAAACGCTGACGCAAATCAACAATGTCAGATGCTGACTGCACGAAGCTCAATGCTACATAATCAAAATCTTGGACAGCCGCCCACTCAATATCTTCTAGGTCTTTCTGGGTCAAAATATCACCGCCAAAATCAGTGTCAGGCAAGTTCAAACCTTTTCGGCTCATCAAAAAGCCGTCATTTTGAATCTCAACCTTGATGGCAGTTTCGCTGACGATTTCGCGCACAATTGAACGAATTTTACCGTCAAACATGTACAGCGGTTCGCCAACTTTCATCTTGCTAGCCAAGTTGTACTGCACTGGAAGATTGAAGCTTCCGTCATGCTCAGCAATTTCTGAATCCAGCACTAACATATCGCCGGTTTTCACTTCCAACATGTTGTCTTTCAAAATCCCCAGACGAATTTTTGGACCCTGCAAATCTTGCAAAATTGCGACTGGCTTGTCTTGTTCGCGACTGGCAGTACGAATCCACTCAATCTGCTGCGTGCGCTCTTCGTAGCTACCGTGACTAAAGTTTAGACGAAAACCATTGGCACCAGCGGCCATTAGTTCCGATATTTTTTCCTGGCTCATGGTTGCAGGACCAATTGTTGCCAAAATCTTGGTACGTTTAAAAATAGGTTTACTCATTTTTTAAATTATATCACGGAATAACAGTGATGGAAAATGGTTGTACTATGCAAGAAAATTTCTCTCATATTCATGATAAGCAGTTCTACTGAGCCTACGCTGGGTAACGGTATGCTTATAAATAACAGGCGGCGATCAGATTTTTTAAATCAACGTACGCTAAGGCTGATAGATTTAGATAATCTTTAGTGCTCACCATATAAGATCCTCCTTTGGTAGTACGGATATATTATCTAGACATCTTTTTACGCTTTCTAATGATATGTTTTCGTCGACACTACAAGAAACACCCCTTCTATCTTTTCCGCTAATATCTAGCACACTAGATGATACTCGAGAAACTCCCTGCAGTCTTATATATTGCATCATTTCAAATAGCCTACCAGCTATATCGTTTTTTGGCATTTCTCCGTCTCCTCTATATCTTATGGCAATTGAATATACAGTCAATCCATATTTGCCTTTATTTTCAGCCAAAAACATCTCCTTAAAAGTTGGCTTTTTCAGAGTGAAGGTACGCTCTACGTCTGGATCTATTACGCCTAGTCTAACTTTGACGTCAACGGGCATGTCTTTAAATATTTCTCTGACTTTGGGCTGAATTTTGGCAGTTTGTTCTTTTTGCCAAGTTCTTACTACATAGTCGTCGCTGTACTTCGTCTGGTTATCCACCCGAGAAATATGTATCTTTATACTTTTATCTGATTTAGGGTAGGCGTCAGCAGACCATACGCAAGAGATACCAAAAGCACCGCCATCGCAACTAGGCTTTTCTACATCAAAATCTTGATTGTATTTGTT
>CAUVPL010000016.1:0-9044 GCA_963553685.1 uncultured Candidatus Saccharibacteria bacterium | reverse complement strand
CTCACCATCAGGCTCACCCAGTGCTTCTAGCCATTCTTCTGAAACTTTGGCAGCCTCCTGGGCGGTGTCGTCACTGGCCTTGTCCTTGTCGGAGTTGTCATCACCGGGCTGTGGTATTTCTAGTGTACTCATAGTAAACCTCTCCACCCTTTTGATAATAATGATCAATTGGACTGTCTGGTCCCGCGCGTTAGACTTTTTTCACCTGCAAAGCGTCAAGCTCGACTGGAGTGTCGCGTCCAAACATACTGACCATGACGCGGATCTTACCTTTGATTGGGTCGATTTCAGCGATCGCACCGTCAAAGCCTTTGAACGGACCATCGGTGATGGAAACAACTTCGCCCTCTGAGAAATCAATCTGGTGCTTTGGTTCTTCAACGCCCATGCGCTTTTTGATTTTGGCAATTTCTTTGTCAGAAACTGGTGTTGGCGTGGTGTCTGCACCGACAAATCCAGTCACGCCAGGCGTGTTGCGGATGATGTACCAGGTTTCGTCGGTTAGGTTCATCTCCACCAACACATAGCCCTGGAAGATTTTGGCTTCAACGACTTTACGTTTACCGTTTTTGATTTGGATTTGTTTTTCTTTTGGGACCATGACGTCGAAAATTTTGTCTGCCATGTCAACACCGTTGATGCGCTGACGAATGGATTCTGCTACTTTTTCTTCGTAACCAGAATAGGTGTGAATAGCGTACCACTGACGGGTTGAGTCGTAACGATTATTTGCCATAAAAAACTCCTTTTACCTTTATTTCAAAATTTGCTCAAAGACCCAGTTAAATCCAGCGTCAAGTAATAAAATCAATGTGGTAAGCAACAAGGTGAAGCCAATCACGGTGCCTGTCATGATCCAAGTGTTGGCGCGGGTCGGCCAGCGAACCATTTTCAATTCAGCCCATGCTCCCTTGAAATAACCAACAAATGAGTCGCGCATGCCTGAATCTGACTCAGTCTTGTTGACAGCGTGTGCTGGTTTGGTGGTTGGTTTCTTTTTGACGGTTTTTTTAGGGGAATCATCCGTTGCCTTGATACGGCGTACGGTAGTTTTCCCTGTCTGCTTACCCTTTTCTGCCATGTGTTTCTCCCAAATTAAAAAGTCTGTTTTTCACAGACTGTCAAGTATAGCTTAGCACAAAAAATGCAGGTATTGCAAGTGTGGGCAAGTATTATTGCTTTTTTGCTGGTTTCGCTGGTGGTAGGCTGAAGCTAAAAGTTGATCCGTGGTTGAGACGGCTTTCTAGTCTGATGGTACAGCCGAGCTTGCGGGCCAGTTTGGCGGCCACGTAGAGCCCTAGCCCAGTACCGCTGGTTTCACGCGTGCGGTAATCTTCGGCGCGGAAGAAACGGTCAAAGATTTTTTTCTGATCACTGCGCCCAATGCCAATGCCGGTGTCTTTGACGCCAAAGTACACTTTGCCAGCGCTGCGTTTCATGATGAGGGTGACGGAGCCCTTTTGGGTGTATTTGATGGCGTTGGTGATGAAGTTTTGTAATAACTCTTCAAGGTATAGTCGAGACACATTGACATTGCCAACGCCGGCTCTGACATCCAAATTGAACGCTAATTTCTTTTCTGCGGCTTGCGGTTCGTATTCGTGGCGGAGTTTTTCTGCCAGTTCGGTGACGTTGATGAGCTCTGATTCATCAGCAATACCGCGCTCTGCACGAGACAGTGTACTGAGGTCGTTGACAATGCGGGCTAGGAACATGATTTGTTTGTGGGCTTCGGCAAGTGAATCGTCTAACTTGTCGGTCATACCGCGATGCATCATGAGCTGGACGTTGGAGAGTGAAGCTTCGGCGATGGTAATGGGGGTGCGTAATTCGTGGCTGATCACGCTGATGAATTCATCGCGCTCTTCTTCCAGGCTTTTGACTCGAGTGATATCACGCAAAATGAGTACATAGCCGTCTGAAGTGAGCGTGTCGTTGCCGCCCTGCACCGGTGCAAATGTGGCTGACAATCGTACGCGGTCGCCGCCCTCAAGAGGCATGATGATGTCGTCGCGGGTACGAATGGCTGGCGATTTTCGCAGCTCCTTAAACACCGGGACTGGCTGTTTGTCGTTGGTCTCAAAATTTAATAGCTCATCAATGTGTACACCCTGAATACTGGCATTGGTGTCGAGTAAGCTCAGGGCGGCAGCGTTGTATAGACTAATGATGCCGTGGGCGTCCATGCTGATGATGGCGTCAGTGAGGTTGTTCACCAGTGTCAATACGCGATCGCGTTCCAGTCGTTCACGGGAGCGACTACGTCGTAGTTCTTGGCGTGATTGGTGTCGTCCGCGGTAGGCGATGACGACGGCTGCTAGAAACATCAGCCATGATATGACAAGTAAGATGATGATGGCATAGATAAGATTCCCTCCCTGCATATGTACCAGTATAGCATAAGCATTATACGTGTGGAGTGTATTTTTTCAGGGCGGTGCGATGTTGTTTATAGTGTGGATCGATGGCGGCGACTTCGCGCCAAAATGCTTGCGAATGATTCATCTGGCGCGTGTGGCATAGTTCGTGGATGAGAACGTAGTCCAATAGTTCAAACGGTAGATTCATGAGGGCGATATTTAGGCTGATAGTACCGTTTGAGGAACAACTGCCCCAGCGACTGGACGAATGTGTGAGTCGGATTTTGTCGTAGCGAAAACCGTGTTGCTCTGCTAAAAATTTGAGGCGGCGTGGCAAATAGCTTTTAGCTTCTTTGCGCAGGGCTTTGACGACGTGGTCGCGAATGGATTGTTGAAACATGGGGTCGGTGAAATTTTGCTCGTCCGTTACGCTGACGATGATGGTAGTTCCGACGGTTTTGATAGCGGGTGTTCCCTGCTCCACTAGCAGGTTATGGCTTTTGCCGATTTGCTGAGACGTGCCGTATGGAAAATCACCTTGCTGTTCGGTGATGAGTTGGCGGATGCTGCGGCATGACTGTTTGACGAGGAGTTTGGCGGAAGCCAGTGGCGCGTGAAGCGGCATGGTGATACGAATGCGACCGTTTGGGGCGATACGCAAACTGACGCGACTAGCTAGGGCGCGCCTGGTGACAGTGATCTCGCCAAATTCAGGATCAGTGATGGTTGGCATCTCGCTCCTTGTTTATTGAACCCGTACTCGTCCGCCAATCGATCGGGGCTGAGTACGTATAGAAGCAGCTGGACGGGTGGCGTCGCTGAGTTTTTTCAAAAGCGTCTTTGCCTGCGTATTGTAAGTGTGGCGGCCACTGATAACCATGTAGGGCTCGCTGGCATGCGGTGGTGAGAAAGTTCGTAATTTCTGTTCGAACAGCGCTTCATCGCCGTTGTGTGAACGAAGCCATCTAGCTCTGGACATGGCGGGGTCGGTCTGCACCCACACAAACAATGGCTTAAATCCAGCCTCACGAGCGACTTTGGCGATGTCGGAGCGCCAAGCGCGCTTTTCGGTGTTACCGTCAAAGATGATCGTCTGTTTTGGCTTGAGTAGTTCTCGCAGTAAGTCAACTGCAGCTTTGTGAATCAGTGTGTCATCGCTCGACAATTCGCGCAGCGTATCACTGCTTAAAATTGGCGCATTGAACATTTTGGCAAATTCAGTCGCAAACTGTGTTTTTCCCGCCCCCGGTGCGCCGACCATGATAATCAAGTGCGGCGAAGATAACTGCAATGGTTTCATGAAATCAGTATACCATACGCTTGGTTAGAAAAAAACAGAGGGAAAACCTCTGCTATTTCATGGCTCTATGGCAGGGGAGACAGGACTCGAACCTGCGACACCCGGTTTTGGAGACCGGTGCTCTACCAACTGAGCTACTCCCCTGTGTCTTGGCGTTATTTTACATGATTTTTTTGTCTTCGGCAACTCATTTTGGGTGATTTGAGGAGGCTATCTGACGGGTCGTGGCGTGAAATACTCCTGAAAAACCGTGAAAAACTATTGAAAAAACATAAGCATCGTTTTATGATAAATAGTAGGTATGAAAATATTGATGCTTGGGTGGGAATTACCTCCGCATAATAGCGGGGGTTTAGGCGTCGCTTGTTATCAGATGTCACGGGCATTAGCCGACTGTGGTGTGGATATCGACTTTGTTGTGCCCTACTCTGCCGAGCATCCGAACATTGACTTCATGAATGTACACGCGGCAACGCACTTGGAGGCATCAAAAGATGGCTTTGGCGCCTATGATGATTTGGGCACTTCGGACAAACAAGCACATGATTGCGGACTGGGTGGTATGCGTGCGGTGCAGCGACGATATAACTGCTTCGTTAAAGAATTCGTCAAACAGAACCCCCCAGACGCCATTCACGCTCACGACTGGTTGACCATGGAAGCTGGTATCATCGCTAAGCAGCAGTGTAATGCGCCGTTGATCGTGCATGTGCACGCGACTGAATTTGACCGTTCTGGCGAGAATGAGGGCAACCCGTTGGTGCATGAGATTGAGCAGCAAGGGCTGTTGATGGCTGACCGAATCATTGCAGTGAGCCACATTACCAAAGACATCATTGTGAAGAATTATCACATTCCACCAGAGAAAATCGAGGTTGTCTACAATGCCATTGACCTGGATGAACTGCCACCACACGAATACGACCAAGGTACCTATCAATACTTGGAAGACTTGAAGAAAGAGGGCTATATCATCGTTGGCGCATTGACCAGGCTGACAGTACAAAAAGGTTTGACCTATCTGATTCGGGCAGTGGCGCAGGCCATCAAGCAGCATCAAAAAATCGCGTTACTGCTGAGTGGTAGTGGCGAGCAGCGCGACGAACTGGTTGCTTTGGCGGCGCACTTGGGCATCAGCGACAAGGTGGTGTTCACGGGCTTTGTCCGTGGTCGGCAGTGGCGCGACGCCTATCATCTGATTGACGTATTTGTCATGAGTTCAGTGTCGGAACCGTTTGGTTTGACGGCGTTGGAAGCAGCGCACCACGACACAGCTCTGCTCATCAGTCGCCAATCCGGTGTCGGCGAAGTGCTGCATAATATTTTACGATTTGACTATTGGGACACCAACAAATTGGCGCGACAAATTGTCATGTTGGCGCGCTCACCTGCTCTTTTGGAAATTCTCAAGGAAGATGTCAAAACAGAATACGCCCAACTGTCCTGGCATGACGCGGCTGAACACTGCCTAAAATTGTACAAACAGGCTCAATCAAAAGGCGGTGGTGCATGAGTCGTCCAGTAGTCACCCTGTACCTGCACGCCCACCAGCCATGGCGCGTCCGCAGCTATGGTGCACTTGACACCGCCAACCGTCATGATTATTTCAGCGGTGACGGCGACCAAGACAATAAAGAGATCTTTCTCAAAGTGGCAAACAAATCGTACCGACCGATGAACGCACTGCTGGAAAAGTTGTTGCATGAACATCCAGGGTTTTGTTTGTCGCTGAGTTTGTCCGGAGTATTTTTGGAGCAAGCTGAGCAATTCGCGCCAGATGTGATTGAGAGTTTTCAGCGACTAGTGAAAACAGGACGCGTGGAGCTACTGGCTAGCCCCTACCATCACAGCCTGGCCTTTTTCTACGATCAGTCTGAATTTGAGAAGCAAGTCGCTCTGCACGCTGAAAAAATCAAGCAGCTATTTGGCGTTTCGCCCAAAGTGTTGGCGAACACTGAGTTGGCGTACAATGATGAGCTTGGGGCTTGGGCAGAAGCACACGGGTATGACGGTGTGCTGGCTGAAGGCTGGGACAAGGTGCTGGGTTGGCGCAGCCCAAATTATGTCTATCAACCAAAGGGTGCCACACGTACAAGATTACTACTAAAGAACTATCGCTTGAGTGACGACATCGCCTTTCGTTTTAGTAACAAAAGATGGAGTGGCTGGCCGCTGACTGCTGAAACTTACAGCTCATGGGTCACGGCGTCAGGCGGTTCGTTGGTTAATCTGTTCATGGACTATGAAACCTTTGGCGAGCATCAGTGGAAAGAACACGGCATTTTTACCTTCTTTGGGCGGTTCGTTGAGAAATGGCTGGCTGCCGGTGGTCAGTTCAACACTGTGTCACAGGCCTTGTTGAACGCACCGGTTGGAGACGTGAGTATGCCAGAGACTGTCACCTGGGCTGACAGCGAGAGAGATTTGACGGCCTGGAATGGCAATGATCTGCAAAGAGAAGCTTTGCGCTACGCCTACCAGCTGGCGCCGCGAGTGTTGGCATCTGGTGATTCTCAGCTGATTCGTGATTGGCGTAATTTGCAAACCTCTGATCATTATTATTATATGTGCACCAAGTGGTCGTCTGATGGCGATGTTCACGCCTATTTCAGCCCGTATAGTTCACCATATGAAGCTTCGCTGTATGTGATGAACGCCTTGCGAGATATCTATTGGCGCTCAAGGCATACTCGCCCAACACCATAAAACCCACGCCATGTCGCGTGGGTTTTGATGATAGGCCTGATAAAGAGATTAGCTTTTACGAGCTTTGACTTCGTTGCGACCAAGGTTTTTCTTGGTTTCGGTGTATGTTGCGTGCTCGCGAGCAATTGGGTCGTATTTGTGCAGCGTTAACCTACCCTGGCCCTTAGTGGTGCGGTTTTGTGCATTGATTGTCGTGTAGTAAGTCCGGTCATTGCTTTTATCACTGACCAAAGCGATCACCTTGCGTTTCGTATTCTTCTTTGCCATAGTTTCCCTTTAACAATTTGTACTTAAACTTCGATTATACAATATAACAGATTATGCAAATTAGTTCAAGCAATTATCAAATGTTAATTCATTGCGCTTGTGTAAAATATATGATACGGTAGTAATAGTAAGATATAACGCATCAGGTGGAGATGATGCAGTAAGGAGTGAGGGTATGGCTAGACAGTCGTGGAAAACATATGTAGCTCGCTTGAAGCAAGCAGCGACGGCATCAAAACAAGTAACCGTAAAACACCTGGGCATTGGCATGATGGTGATGGCGATGGTGTTGCAATCAGTCGTCTTCTTTCAAGATTACGCGCAAGCCGCATCAGACGACATGATTCAAGGTGGTGTTGGTAGCAAAGAAGCAATTTTGGCGCATTATGACAAAAACACCAATAATTTCCGTGACGTTCTGACCTATAATGGCATCACCAGAGCAGAATTAGCAAACATTTCTAACACAAAGGTGCGCTACGAGGTTGACTCCTCTGCTCAGTCGTGGGGCTGGACTTCACGATTCTCTGAAGCCCAGGGCCAAAAGGCGCACACCGTTGCAGGGCGCACTGTTTACTCTCGTCCGCAAAAGTTGTGGGACAGTAGCTGGTATATGGGCTGGGAAGGCAATTCAGCCACTCGCGGTAAATTCCGCATCATGTCTTCTTGCGGTAACTTGTTGACCTATAGTGTGCCCCAAGCTGTTCCAGTGACGCCAGCGCCGCAACCAAAACCGCAACCGCAACCTCAGCCGCAGCCAGTTGCTACTTGTGACAGTTTGACTATTACCCAACTGTCACGTAACCGCTACCACATGAGCGCCAAGGCATCAGCCAAAAATGGCGCTACTATCCAATCCATTCACATCAGGGTGTATGACCCATCAGGCAAACTTGTTGATGCTGGTGGTGTGACTGGCGATCAGACTGGTATGGGTGTTGAGCTCAAGACGCCGGGTATATACAAAGTTCAAGCAACAGCAGTTACCAGTATTGGTGAAGTAACCAGTCCTAATTGTACGGGTAGCTTTACCATCACTGAGGAAACCAAGCCAGAAGAGCCAAAGCCGTCAGTCAGCATCACCAAAACAGTTAACAAACAAGAACATGTCAAAGTGGCAGTCAACAGTGATTTCACCTATGAAATTACCGTCAAGAACACTGGCACAGTAGACTTGAAAGATGTTGTCGTCAGCGACACCGCACCAAAAGAAGTGACTCTGTCAAACAGCAGTGCTGGTAAGGTTGATGGTACTAAGTGGACACACACCATCGCTAACTTACCAGCTGGTCAGTCGCAGACGTTCTCTTTGACTGCTAAGTACGCAAAATTCATTGAGGGTAAGCACAAAAACACTGCTTGTGTTGACACACCGACCATCGCCGGCTCTCCAGACGCTTGTGACGACGCGACGACCGAAACGTACACGGTGACCACACCTCCGGTAAATCCACCAACTCAGCCAACGCCAAATGAACCAAATAAGCCAACTCAGCCGACACCTACGCCATCAGTACCGAATCAGCCGAATAAGCCGACACCGACTGAGCCGACTACACCACCAACTACCAATCAAACCACGCCTCCTGCTGCCACGCCGCAGCCGCAGCCAACTCCTACCGCGCCAACCACTAAGGAATTGCCTCTCACTGGTACTCTGAACACCGCTAGCAGCATCTTGGGACTTGGTGGACTGGTGAGCGTGACGTGCGCTTATGTGATGAGCCGACGCAGCTTGCGCTAATCCGCAAATAACAAATAACTACGATAAAATCCGCGCCACAGAACCGGCGCGGATTTATTGTTGGTGGGCGAACAGTTATCGATAGTTACCAAAGCTTAACGGAAAATCAAAATCTGCTTGATTGAGCGTGGCCATGACGGATTGTAGCTCATCTTTGCTGTTTGAGGTGCAGCGTACGCTATCGCCTTGAATCTGGGTTTTTACCTTGGGATGTGCTTCTTTCAGGAGCTTGGTGATCTTTTTGGCGTTTTCTTGGCTGAGGCCGTCTTTGAACGGTACATCTTGCCAGGCGCGCATATTGGCGGCATTGTGCGCCCCGCCAAGATCGAGCACCTTGCTGGTCATGTTGCGTTTGGCGAGCTGCCGACCGATCATATCAATGATTGATTGTACCTGAAACTCATCTGCACCGATGACTTTGAAGCCCTTTTTGTCTGGCAGCCATTCGACATCAGCTGGCGTCCCCTTAAAATCAAAACGGTTGGCGATTTCCCGCACTACCAATTGATGAACATTATTCATCTCTGGCTTATTAAACGTGCTTTCTATATCAAAACTAAATTGAGCCATAATTCCTCCTGATAGTTATTATAACAAATGCTTTTCACCGACAGGATAATTTGGTATAATCAGCTGTGAGTATGACGCCGCGATAGCTCAGTTGGTA
>CAUVPL010000015.1:0-9188 GCA_963553685.1 uncultured Candidatus Saccharibacteria bacterium | reverse complement strand
GCTGCTGGCCATCATGGCGGAAATATATCTGCTGGTCAAGCCGCGGCGGCACGCAGGTAGCGGTACGCAGCTGCCAATTTTGGTTGACACGTCGGTGTTGATGGACGGCCGGGTGGTTGATTTGGCAAAAACCGGGTTCCTATTGGGGCAGATCATCGTGCCGCGCAGTGTGCTGATCGAACTACAACTATTGGCTGACGGCGCTGACCACGCCAAGCGCGAGCGCGCCCGCTTTGGTATGGATGCCATGAAGGAACTAAAAGATGTGTTGGGTGGCTCGTTCACGTTGCTTGACGATGCGACACGCATTCCCGAGGGCGTTGACAACCGCCTGTTGCAACTCGCTAAGGAAATGAACGGTGCCATTCTGACGCTGGACTACAACCTGAACAAGGTGGCGCAAGTTGAAGGCATACAGATTCTCAATATCAATGAGCTAGCTAAGAGTTTGCGGATGAGCTATTTGCCTGGCGATGAGCTGGTGTTGGAATTGACACAAAAAGGTCAGGACTCTCACCAGGCGGTTGGCTACTTGCATGACGGCACCATGGTGGTGGTTGAGCAAGCCAAAAAGTTCCTGGGCCAGAAAAAACGTATCGAAATCATTCGTAGTCTGCAAACTGACGCTGGCAAGATGATGTTTGCGAAGGTTGTTGAACAAACGACTCCGCCAGAGCCAACGCGACAAACAGCTGTAGTTACAAAACGCCGCTCTACTGGCCGGAAAGTGCAGACTGGACCGGAAGCGCCAGCCAAGAAAACTACTCAAAAAAAGCCAGTAGTGAAAGCTCAGAAACCAGCGCAACAAACTCGCCGTCGCTCTGCAGCTACAAAAACATCAGCCCAGCGCGAGGCTGAGCTGATTAGATTGGCGAATAGTCAAGACGACTAATCGTCGCTGACAGTTTTTGAGCTGCTTGCGGTGTAATATCCTTCGTCACGGACATTCACGGTGATGGTGTGTGATCCTGATGATACATTGACTGAGACGCGGTCTGAGGCGCTGTTGCCGCTGATGTTGCTTGATTTGACTGAACGTCCGTCAACCAAGATATCAAGCGTAGCTAGTCCAAATTTTCCTCCATCAACGGAAACGTCAATGATGTATTTGTTGCCTGATTCAGACGCGGTGATACTGGAGACACGAGGCTTGGCATCACTACAGTTGTGCACATCGTCGTCAGCAGTAGCGTTGTAGCCTGCTGGCGCACTGAAAGACTCTTTTTTGGTGATTGGATCAACTGCCTTGATCACGTCAACTTCTTCTCGTGCGCCTTCTGGAGTACAGGAGGTAGCCTTCTTTTTGGATATGCGGTCAAATGCCATCTTCGAGGAACTTTGACCTTGGTTTTGGTTCCACCATGATGGATACAATTCTTTACCATTTTGTTTGATGCCAGATGGGCGGGTGTACCACATGCTGGACTTCCATTTGCCAGCGGGTTGATAAACCTGCGTATGCGCAAAGCTCATGACTTTCTGAATCACTGGTAAACCAGTTGACGAGTTCATGGAGGTCAATGTACGGCTGTCAGAGTTACCAAGCCAGAGCGTCATAGCAAGAGCTGGGGTATAACTAGCTAGCCAGATGTCTTTTGGTTGATTGCCTTTGTCGGATGTTCCGGTCTTATAGCTAGCGCGCACGCCTGGGATGCTTCCTGTCACCAATGTACTCGATCGGTCAGATAGGATGTCGTTGGTGATGTAAGCAGCCTGTGGATCAACAGCTTGCTTTGATTCATCTTTCCATTTCAGGAGGGTTTCATTCTGAGAATTGATCACTTCAGACACTGAGGTGGACTTTTTGCTGACACCCAGGCGAGCCAATGTGCCATATGCGTTGACAAGCTCAGTTTGTTTGGCGCCACATCCACCGATTGCAGCAGATAGACCATAGCCACCAGAGTCTTCTTCTTGTTTGCAGTATTCTGAGTTACCGAGGCCTCGGATGAACTCCACAGTTGGCTTTGGACTGCCGTTGCCAGCAATGTACATTGCTTTCACTGCTGGGGTGTTACGAGACAGACCAAGTCCTCGGCGAATGGTGATGTCGCCCATGAATTTGTTGTCCCAGTTGTTAAGTTTAGCGCCGTAAATTGAATCAATATTCTCATCTTTCAGTACAGTACCACTTCCGTAAGCTTGGCTACCGCGCTTACTGAACAGGTGAGTGAACACGAATGGCTTGATGGATGAGCCTGGTTGGACAAAGGCTGTGGCGGCGTTGTCCTGGCCAAAGCCTGGATAGTTAAAGTCACGGCTACCCATCAGGGCAACGATTTGACCGGTCTGCACATCCTCCACGACTGACGCACCGTTATGAGCGTTAATGGCAGCTGGGCGGCCGGTCGCAAAGAAGGCTTTCATTTCATTTTCTAATTTCTCTTGGATGCGCCAATCCAATGTTGTTTTAACGGTCAATCCACCTCGTCCAACGACTGCTTGACCAAGCTCTTTCTCAAGCTGTGATCGGACCATCATCACAAAGTGTGGTGCCTTCATGCCTTCAGTTTGTTCAACTTGTGGATAGAGATTGTCAAGGATTGGGTACTTTTTGGCCTCGTCTGCTTCTTTTTGAGTGATGTAGCCCTGTTCTGTCATGTAGTCTAAGATTGTGTGCTGACGCTCGATCAACGCCTTGTTGCCGGCAGTGTTGTATGGGTTAAAGTAGGATGGATTCTGTGGAATTCCTGCCAGCAGGGCTGCTTCGGCTATAGTTAGGTCTTTCGCGCTTTTGTGGAAGTACGTTTGTGCAGCTGACTCAGCACCGTTACGGCGACCTCCGTATGGGGATTCGTTGAGGTATAGTGACAAGATTTGGTCTTTGTTATACATGCGCTCAACCTCAATGGCCAAAATCATCTCTTTGATCTTACGCGGGATGCCTTTGAGGCCACGTTCACCAGCTTCATCAGCAAAGAACACCTGTTTGACCAACTGTTGAGTTAACGTCGATCCTCCCTGAACCTGTCCTCCAGATGCCGTTGAGAACACAGCACGCGTCAAGCCGCTAACACTAACTCCGTGGTGTTTGTAAAAGTCTTTGTCCTCGATGGCAACGGTGGCGTGCTTCAGGTGATTGCTAATTTGGTCACCTTCGACCACCAGTTTGTAGTTACCAGTTCCTTTATCTTCCCAGAGCAGTACGCCATTACGGTCATAATATTTAGTGACGGTTGTTTGAACACGTTTAGCAATTTCACCTGGTCGAATCTTGTCCAAGTCTTTGCGGAAATATGCGAATAACCCACCGATAAACAGAATCATCAACAGCAGAGTAACACCAGCAATTTTCAGCGCCATCTTTGCGCCACGTTTTGAGAACCAATAGTTGGCTAAACGCTTTGGATGTAAGCGATAGAAAAATCGCTTCACTGGATGCTTTGGTAAGCTTGCCAAATACTCAGCACGCTCACGCGAATCTTTATCTTTTTTTACTTTACGCTTATGTGCCAAATTGGCGTATAAGCTTAATCGCTTTGTCGCAGATTTCCTGAAACTCGAAGGCGATTTATTGCTGCTGCTCGTACTACTCTTATTCACGTAATCTATTATATCACGCACATGGTTCGCATCAACCGCCAAAAATTGGTATACTAATAATAAGATTAGCTGACCAAGGAGAAAATATGCAGTTATCAGAGGAATTACAGTGGCGCGGGTTTTGGAACCAGACCACATTCACCAACGACAAGCTTATCGATTCGGAGAATTTCACGCTCTATTTGGGGACAGATCCGTCGGCTGACAGTTTGCATGTCGGGCACTTGGCGGTTTACATGATGGTGCGGCATTTTTTGGAGCGCGGTCACAAGGTGTTTTTGCTGGTTGGTGGCGGCACGGGCATGATTGGCGATATGCGCGACACCGAGGAGCGGAGTCTGCTGTCGTATGCAGAAATTGAGCACAACAAACGAGCGTTGAAAGCACAAGTGTCACAAATTTTCGCTGGACGCGATTTTACCTTGGTGGATAATGCAGATTGGTTGGGCAATCTGGAGCTATTACCATTCCTCCGCGACATTGGCAAGAATTTCAACATGGCAGATTTGATCGGTCGTGAATTTTTCAAGGCACGCATCGACAACGGTAAGGGTTTGAGTTTTGCGGAATTTACCTACACCTTGCTGCAGGGCTATGACTTCTGGCATCTGTTCAAACATCATGGTGTCAATTTGCAAATCGGCGGTTCCGACCAGTGGGGTAATTTGGTTTCAGGTGTGGAGTTGATCCGCAAAAAAGAAAATGCTGAAGTTTACGCCATGACCGCACCACTGCTCATCAACAAATCAACTGGGCGCAAATTTGGCAAATCCGAAGGTGGTGCCGTGTGGCTGGACGAAACCAAAACCAGCGTCTACAAATTCTATCAATTCTGGCTGAACGTTGATGACGAAAGTGCCATCGAATACATGAAGATTTTCACCATGCTTGATCGCGACACCATTGAGGCCATCGCTGAAAATCACGCCGTCAATCCAGGTGCCCGCTCGGCGCAGAAAGTCTTGGCGCGCGAAGTCACCGACATCGTTCACGGCGTCAATCGGCGCGAATCAGTGGAGCGGGTGACGGAAGTATTGTTTGGCGGCGGTGATTTTCGGCAATTGTCGGACGATGATCTGGATGCTTTAGCTAAAGAAATCCCGCGCGTTGATGTCGGCGTCGGCGTCATCGAAGCGTTGGTGGTTTCCGGGGCGGTCAGCTCCAACGGCGAAGCAAAACGCCTGCTAAAATCTGGTGCCATCAGCCTCAACGGCGAAAAAATAGCCGAAGACCAAGCCGTCAACACCACGTCGCTACTGAAAAAAGGTAAAAATACATTCGTGCTAATCATGGAGGGAGATGAAGAATGAAAAAAATCATAGCATTTGACTCAGATGACACCATTGTCCTGTCGAAAATGCCCGCTACGCCGCGCATGGCTGGTCTGTTGGCGGAGCTGTTGAAGCACTACGATGTGTGTATCATTTCTGGCACTGATTTTGAAGGAGTGATCTATCCAAACACTGTCAGGCAAATTGAACAAGTTCCGGGCGTTGACCTCAGCCGGCTGCACATCATGCCGACGTGTGGCACTCGTTACTATCGTTTCCAGGATGGTGAATGGCGGTTGCAGTACCAAGAGGATTTGACTGAGGAGCAAAAGGCTCGGATTTTTGAAGCGATTGAGACCTCGGCTAAGGAGCTTGATATGTGGGTGGACAATCCAGCTGGCGAAATCATCGAAGATCGTCTCAGCCAAGTGACATACTCTGCGCTGGGTCAAAAAGCCACGCCTGAAGACAAATACGCATGGGCTGAAGCCAACAAGGAAAAGCGTAAATTGCTTAACGACGCTGTCAAGGCACGCATCCCAGAATTTGAAATTCGGACGGCAGGCACCACTAGTTTGGATGTCACCAAGCCTGGTATCGACAAAGCACATGGTATGAAAAAACTGATGGAAGCAACGGGCGTAGCCAAGGAAGAAATTTTATTCTTTGGCGACAAACTAGAAGAAGGTGGCAATGATTTCCCGGTCAAAAATATGGGCATTGATTGTATCGCTGTGGAACGCTGGGAAGATACCGCCTACGCGCTGGAAGGTATCAACGCTGTTTCCTAGATGAAACTAACAACTCCACTGGAACACATCAAAGGCGTCGGCCCCAAAACCGCCCAGGCGCTGTCGGCGGCGGGTCTGGAGACGGTGGCGGATGCCTTAGATTTTTTGCCGCGGGCGTATGATGATTATTCGGCAGCGGTTAACATTGCTGATCTTCAGCCGGGCAAGGTGACGGTGCGGGCGCGCTGTGAGTCGATTTCCACGCGCATTGTGCGCCGGGGACTGAGGATCACCACGGCGGTGCTGGCGGATGATTCTGGCAAGGTCAAGGCCGTTTGGTTCAATCAGCCGTACCGTGAGTCGCAGCTGAGATCCGACGCCGAGTTCATGTTCTCCGGTCAATTTGGCATGCAATATAACAGCTATCAGATTAGCAATCCGTCGGTCGAGCTCGCCAAGCAAACCGATACATCCGACGTCCACCATACGTCGGGCATCCATCCGGTCTATAAATCCATCAAAAACCTCCGCCCTAAAACCGTGCAGGATTTGCTAAAAAATTTGCGCCCCATCATGGAGTTTTTGCCCGAAACGCTGCCAGAACACATTGTCCAGCGACAAAAGTTAGTCAGCCGCGCCGAAGCTGTGAAGTTCCTCCACGCGCCAAATAGTCACGAGGAAATTGCCCGCGGCCGGGAACGCTTGGCGTTTGAAGAGTTGTTTGAAATGATCTTGGCGGCGCAGTTGAATAAGCAAGAGCAAACCAAGTTGACTGGTTGGCGCATCCCGTTCAATCAGCCGGTCGTCAAGCAATTTGTTGAGCAATTACCGTTTCCCTTAACCAATGCGCAGCGCCGCGCCGCCTGGCAGATTTTGCAAGATTTAGAGTCCGAACATCCAATGAACCGATTATTGCAAGGCGATGTCGGTTCAGGCAAAACAGTGGTCGCCGGGCTAGTGGCGGCGGAGGTGGCGCAGGCTGGTTTTCAGACAGCCATCATGGCGCCGACGGAGATTTTGGCGGCTCAGCACGCCAAAACGCTGGATGAATTGTTATCGCCGTTTGGAGTGTCGGTGGCGCTGCTAACAGGGCACGTCAAGGGCACTCAGCGGCGGCAGCTGCTGGATAATTTAGCAAATGGCAACATCAACGTGGTGGTCGGTACGCACGCGTTGATCCAGGAAAAAGTGACGTACCACAAACTGGGATTTGTGGTGATTGACGAGCAGCATCGGTTTGGCGTCAAGCAGCGACAGGCGTTGCTACAAAAAGCGGACTACATGCCACATCTGCTCAGCATGACTGCTACGCCGATCCCGCGGAGCTTAGCATTGACCCTGTATGGTGAACTAGATATCTCGATTTTGGACGAACTGCCAGCTGGTCGCCAGCCGATTGAAACGAAAATTTGGTCGCCAGCCTCAGCGCCGAAGCTTTATGAAACTATCGACCGCGAACTAGCTCGGGGTCGCCAAGCTTACGTCATCTGCCCGTTGATCGACGATAATCCTGACAATGACAAAAAGTCGGTCGAGGCGGAATATCACAAATTGGCGAAAACGATGTTTCATCATCGCCGTGTCGGGCTGCTACACGGTAAATTGCCGCCGGAGGAAAAAGCGGCGGTTATGCAGCAGTTTGCGGACGGCGACATTGATATGCTAGTGAGCACCACGGTGGTGGAAGTCGGCGTCAATGTGCCGAACGCCACGGTCATGCTCATCGAAAATGCTGATCATTTTGGACTCAGCCAGCTCCATCAGCTGCGCGGTCGGGTTGGGCGCGGCCAGCATCAGAGCTTTTGTCATCTGATGATGTCGAGCCATGACAAGCCAAGTCAGCGCCTCAGGGAAATTGAGAAATCCCAAGACGGCTTTTACTTGGCGGAAGTTGATTTGAAACTACGCGGCCCCGGCGAGATTTACGGACGAGCGCAGCATGGTGCGCTCAACCTAAAAATTGCCTCGCTGAGCGACACGCCGCTGATTGCCCGTGCGCAAACGGAGGCCGAACGCTTTGTCAAAGAGGGGCAGGATTTGCTACAATATAACCATCTGGCGCGTGCCGTCAGTCGCTATCAGCGATTAACCATTTTGAATTAATATGTATGCAGGAACAACAATTAGAGATGGCTCTGGTCGATTTATCGGTGTTCATCAAAAGATAGATCGAGTGGCCAGGCGACACCTTGAACCGATGCTGCCTGATTGGTGCGAATTTCCTGATGTGAAAAATATCCTGCATTTTGAGGGCAAAAACGGCCCCGATGGCGTTAAGCGCAAAAGTCCAGCTGTCGACGAACCATGGCATTTCATCAATCCAGACGACCCGAACGACACGGCACTGTTGGAGATGATCGACCAGCATATTGATAATCTGGCGAAGGCGCTGCAGAACCATAATTCTGAACGAGCCGCCTTTGAAGCCGCGTGGATGGCGCACGCTATCACCGATGGTTTGACGCCAGCGCATCATTTCCCGTTGGAGCATGCTATGCAGGAACTGCGCGGTGGCGAAGGTTTGGAGACGCGAACCTCCATCCTCAAGAAAAACGTCATGAAGGGTGATACGGGGATTGAACTCATCAAAAACAACTGGAAATTTTGGGGCGCTAAAGGTATGATGACCATGCACGTGGCGTTTGAAGCGGGCGTGGCGAGTGTGGTGGCCTATCCGCGCTTTAAGGACGCCGTGCCAAGCGAGGCTGAGATTTTGCAAGTCAAGCAGCAGGGCTATCGGGAATATTATTTGGAGCAAGTTCACGCCGTGGCCGACCTAAAAATGTATGACAATTTTGGTAAAAACGGCTGGACGACTGATTTGGCGCGGCAAACCAACCATGAACTGATGCCAATTATCATCAAAGCCGTCATGCTGGGTTGGCTGACGTCGGTGTGGAAGCTTGAGGCCAAACGGTGAGAGTACGCATCATCGCTGGCGAATTTGGTGGACGATTCATCCAGACACCGCCAGGTTCGACGACGCATCCCATGGGTGAGCGAGTCCGTTCAGCAATGTTTAATTCACTGGGCGAAACAGTCCGCGGTGCGCGGGTTTTGGACGCCTTTGCCGGCTCTGGCGCTATTGGTTTGGAATGTTTAAGTCGTGGCGCTGAGTCAGTAGTTTTTGTGGAACGAGACCGCGTTGCACAGCGTGTCATTGCCGAAAACATAGGCAGTTTAGGCGTCGACGAACAATCTATTGTAATAAAAACAACGATATCAAATTGGCTGAAAAGCATGAGCGTAACAGAGAAGTTTGATATCATTTTTGCTGATCCGCCATATCATAATCCTCAGTTTTCCACAGTTTCACGACTAATGGGGCTTCTCAAACCGGGCGGATGTATGATATTATCACACCCAGGAATAGGTGAGGTGCCAGTTCAAAACGGAATTGTTGTGGTGGACAATCGTAGTTATGGGGGTGCGCACCTCACTTACTTCCGTAAGGAGATAAGTGACTGACGCCAGTGAGGTGATGATGGAGAAACGGCGAGACGGACACAATCACTCGGCTCTTCGCCCTGAACCCCTACCGTTATGGACGAAAATGGCGGACGTAGCAATGCGGCCGCTGATGTTTATGTTGGGCGGTTTTCGCCGAGACAGTATGCAGGAGACCCACCCGTGGCATTGCCAG
>CAUVPL010000014.1:0-9411 GCA_963553685.1 uncultured Candidatus Saccharibacteria bacterium | reverse complement strand
TTAGCTCGGTGTTGATAATCTCGATGTCAGCTTTGGGGTTGACTGGTGCTTCATCATGTCGCAAGATGGCGTTATTTTCAAAGGCACGAACCACATGTACAATTGCATCACATTGCCGGATGTTTGCTAAAAACTTATTACCCAAGCCTTCACCTTTAGAGGCGCCCGCCACTAACCCAGCAATATCTACAAAGGTGACTGTAGCTGGTAAAATTTTCTCTGAACCATACAGCTTTGCCAAAACCTCCAGTCGTTCGTCTGGCACGGGAACAATTCCCGTGTTCGGTTCAATCGTCGCAAAGGGGTAATTTGCTGCTAAAATATCGTTGTTTGTTAATGCATTAAACGTGGTTGACTTGCCAACATTAGGGAGCCCCACGATACCGATAGATAAACTCATGGGGTTATTATATCATCACTGACGGTTGCAAGGATAGCGTAGCTGTATTAGAATAAGCAGTATGAAGAAAGTGATTATATGGGGCATTATATCAGTAGTGGCCGTCGTGGCTATCGTTACCGCTGGCGTAAAGAGTGGGTTTGTCTACTTGGGTTTTAAGCAGCCACAGCAAACAGTAAAAACGCCATATGTGATATGTGGCAAAGATATGATTGATCGGTATAACAAAATTCGTCAAAACACTGACTTATCAATTGATGAGGCGGCAAAGAAAAAACAAAGCGAAGAGATGAAGCAATTTGTCGATGACGTGAAGGCGAAGAAGGATTATGACAAGGATCCAACCTGTGCGTTCATGGCCTTAGCGTATCCGTTTTACTACACTCGGGATGCAGCTGCGGCAAAAAGTGGCTATGAAACTCTCGAAAAAGCAGTTAATAGTTCTGGTGTATATGTAGACCATCGAGTTAATGACATTATTACCCTTGATGCCATAAAGAATATTGTGAGCTCACATGATAAGCAGGGTGATCAGAGGCGGGGAGATTAAATGAGCCGGCGGTGGGCGTTTGCTTCATTGGTCTTGGTGGGTGCCATTGCTTCAGCGTTGTTTTTGACAAACGATGCTCATGCGGCACGTCCAGCGTATAATAATTCAGAGATAGATGCCTGGAACAATTATTTGAGATACGGGGTTTGTGGACAAGGAGCCCTGTGGTTTAATGATAAAGATGGAAACTATGGTCCGTCAAATGATTGGGAACGAGGATATTATTCAACTGGTGTCCAGGCTGTCGCTCATGACCAGCAGTATATCACCATTTATCTTCATGGATCGGCGGTAATGGTTGGATGCGAGGGCGATCCCTTTTATGCTACGTTTATTCAGTCACTATCATCAAGATTAACTATTCATGGCACCAATCTTTTCCGTGGACGTGGTGATGCCAGTGGCTGGACTTCAATTGGAGGGTCGTTGCCAGCTACTCTGGATATTAGAAATATTGCCACCCCCGGTGACCCGAATGGACAGGTTGTATACCTGACATTTCGGCGTTGTGGTGACTTCAAAGAGAATGGATCGCTTGATCGATGTCGAGCAGAAACGTTACCGGTCAGGATAATCCGCCAAGCAGCTCCATGGCGTGCAGAGGGAGAGAGTTATATTCGTCGTGAGACAACAGCAAATAAAAATATTGATCGGGATTGGCAGAAAGCAACGCTATTTGCTAAACCTGGTGAGACGATTAGTTTTACCCACCGGCTGGCCATGCGTGATGCAAACGCTAACCAGCAAATTCGCCACACCATCAGGGGTCATAATTTGCCGCGGAGTCCACATATTAGTGCTTCGGAGGCGGATAGTGTAATTGACTTCGGCTGGTCTAGTCCGCCACTGCTAAAAGACACGTTTATTCAGCACTATGGTCCATATCCTGGTGCAAAGAACCCTTGGGATGTGATGAGATATACCATCAAGACAAGTGATGCGGGCAAAAATATTTGTCAGCGAATTGAGTGGGCGCCAGCCAGTTACACCGGTGGTGTTGCTGGCTCGAACTATGCGTGTGCTGTTGTACCTTTTGATTATACTTTGAGACCGTCAATTGACGTGGCCTCAACCACGATTACTTTGGGACAAAAGAAGGTTTCTGGAGTGCAGGGATCGGTGTATAATGGCGGACCAACACATTCTAAACCTACTCGCAGTGCTGTCGTGCGGTTTGTGGCAAAGCCAGGCAATGCTATTGCTGAATCTGGTGAAAATGTGAAAATGTCCATTGAGAATCCGTGTGAATTAGCGGCGCATATTGCCACGAAACATGGCGTGACAATTTCCGGTGCCTGTAAGGATCTCTATAAAGACGGATCAGATCGAGATTTCCCGCTTAATCAAACTATGATTCACTCGTCTGACGACGATATTAATGGTTTGTCAGTCCAGCCAGGTGATAGGGTCTGCTATGCGACGGTGGTTGCTGCCTATAAACAGGAAACTGGTAAAGATACCTCAGCCTATGCTGTGAAGTGTGTGGTAGTTAGTAAAAAGCCAAAGGTTCAGTTCTGGGGTGGTGACGTTAGAGCTGGTGTGTCATTTGGCGGGACGGCAAGTAAGGGGTTGGTGCAAACCAGTATGACCGTTTTGGACGATAAACGGTATGGGTCATGGGCAGAATACGGCATTCTGTCGCCAAAAAATATTATTTCCGCTTCGGGCGCTGGGTTGTCTGATGGCGGCCCAGCTGGCGGTCTGGCACGTGAATATAATGCCTTGACGTTTCGTAATACCAAAACACCATATGGGCAGTTTGGTCGTCTCACAGGATATAATTACCCAGCTATCAAAGGAACGGATAGTGGTTCGATCAAGATTGGTGACGGACAGCTGTCTGGCAACGCCGAGTATCGTGCAGCGCAAGTGGAAATTACTGGCGGAACGGTAAAGACTGGCGCGTACGTCACGGTGTATGGGAGAACAGTACGAATTACTGGTGATATTACCTATGCAAACGGCCCGCTATCAAGTGTCGGGACTATTCCACAGCTCATCATTCGAGCAGATCACATCATCATAGAATCAAATGTGCAGCGTGTTGATGCGTGGTTGTTGGCTAATAAAACGGTTAGTACCTGTGCTGAAGCCAAGAACGGTAAGGGTTGGCCAGAGTCAGATTTATTGGCGAGCGGGGCGTGTGATAAACAACAGCTTCGCGTCAATGGACCAATTGTCACCGGGTCACTCTACCTGCGACGAACTCATGGTTCTGATCAGACTGATTTTGGCAAGCCCGCAGAGATTTTGAACTTGCGACCAGACGCCTATTTAGCAAATTATGGCCGTTCACGTGATTCGGGTGCCATTCAGACCATGTATTCCCGTGAACTGCCGCCACGTTTTTAACGTTTTGTTTTACAAATACAAAAAGCTTATGTATAATGAAAGGTGATATGAAATTCTCAAAAGGGTTGGGCGACTTCTTCGGACTAGACATCGGTACAAACGCGGTGCGGGTTGTTCAATTGGGTCGCAGTGGTTCAGGCTGGAACTTGATGCATTACGGATATGCGCCAGTTGATAGCAAAATATCAAGCAGTGATTCACCAGAGGCGAAGCGCCGTTTGGGTGAAGTGATTATGACTGCCGTTGGGCAAAGTGGCATCAAAACCTCAAACGTTGCCATTGGACTACCTTCCAGTAAAACTTTCAGCACAATCATTGATGTGCCAAAAGTCTCTGATCAGGAGCTGCGCGCAACCATGAAATACCAGGTAGAACAGTACATTCCAATGTCAATTGATGACGCAAAGGTTGATTGGGCGCTGCTTGGTGATAGCTTGCGAACGCAAAACCAGTACGAAGTGTTGTTGACTAGCACAGCCAAATCATACGCCGAGAGTAAATTGGAGTTTGTAGAAGGCTTAGGCTTTAATGTGATCGCTGAGGAGCCAGACCCAATAGCCATGGTTCGCTCATTGACGCCATCTGATAACCAGGACGTGAAACTGATCCTCGATATGGGGGAGATCTCTACTGATTTAGCCGTGGTATATGGCACAACACCTCGATTGGTGCGTACGGTGCCAACAGGTCTGCAGTCACTGGTGCGGTCAGCGGTACAGAATCTGAGCGTCCAAGAAGACCAGGCACGGCAGTTTATTTTGAAGTTTGGCTTGGCGCCAGATCGCTTGGATGGTCAAGTGCTTCGAGCGATTGATATGGTTTTGGACAATTTTGCTTCAGAAATTGTCAAATCAATCACCTTTTTCCAAACCCGCTATACAAGCTTGCAAGTTTCTGGCATATTATTGTCTGGATTTGGGGCGGCTATTCCGCAAATGGATCAATATATTTCCTCAAAGGCTGGCATCAACGCCGTTACGGCCAATCCATGGCAACGCGTTTCAATGTCACAGAATGATCAGCAACAATTAGCTCCAGTGGCTTCCGAATTTGCAACAGTCGTTGGTTTGGCACAAAGGAGTAATCTAGGATGATTGAAATTAACTTGATTCCAGATGTTAAGCGCGAATTACTACGCATCCGCATGATGCGCAATGCGGTCATATCAATGTCAATATTGGTAGGTATCGTGTCCATTGCCGTTGTTGTATTTTGTGCGGTTGTTTTGGGTGGTCAATTAGCGTTTGAGCTAAAACAAGACAGTGACATCAAAAGCAAATATGGCGAACTGTCACAAATTAGTGATTTGGACAAGACCGTAACGCTGCAGCAGCAGCTAGGGCAGATTGATCGATTACACAGTGATAAAAAGATTAATTCACGACTATTGTCATTAATCAGTGCCATCAATCCACCGGCGCCAAACAATGTACAGATATCGATGGCGCGCCTCAACCCAGAAGAGAAGACAATTACCCTGGAAGGTTCAGCCGTTAATGGCTTTGCGGCACTGGAAGTTCTGAAGAAGACATTGACCAGTACCAAGGTGAAAAAAGGTAATGCCGAGGGTGACGGTGTGTCGCTAGTAAGTGATATGAAAGCCGGTGAAACAACGTTTGGCGAGAATGCCGAAGGTAAGAAGGTCTTGCGCTTTGCTTTCACTTTCACCTATCCTGATGATTTGTTCGCGCATTCAAAAGAAGCGATTTCAATCATTACGCCTACCAGCAAGACAAACGTAACAGATTCACGCTTAGGTGTTCCAGAGAGCCTCTTTAGTCGTAGTGAATCAACTGAACAGAAGAAGGAGAATCAATAATGCCCTCAGGTGAGCAAGATGTGGCAATTCGCAAACGCCAACAGATAGATTCTTCAAAAAAGACAATGTTCTTTTTTGTGGCGGGCGCTGCTTTTTTGGCGGGTGTTGCACTGGTGGTGTCAATATTCCTGATACAACAGATTATTTTCCACTCTAAAGTCATCGCTACAAAGAATGGTACTGTGAGTACACTACACAGCAATATCTCTAACGCCAAAGAGTTAAAAGATAACATCAGGGTATTAGAGACAAATGATGCCCTTAAATCAGTAAAATCTAGTGACGAAAGTAGCCCGTTGCAGACCATTTTGGATGCACTACCAGCTGAGCCAAATGCTGATGCCTTGGGTGCCGCTTTGCAACAAAAATTCATTGGGGCAGTGCCAGGTTTGACACTAGAGAGTCTGACTGTGGACGCAGCGTCTGCCAATGAAGGGGAGTCTACCTCAGAGTCGGCGCATAAATTTAACCTTTCGGTCAGTGGCGCTCCTGATAAGCTGAAAGAATTGATGGAGCGTTTTGAAAAATCAATTCGTGTCATTGAAATCACCGCCATGGAGATTCAAGCAGGTGACGGCAAGGTGGTTCTTAATATACAAGGTAAGGTTCCGTATAATCCAGCACAGACAATTACACTTGAAAATAAGGTGGTAAAACCATGAAAAAAACAGATATAGCAATGATTATTTTAGTAGCAAGTTTGGGCGTGATCGTCGCGTATGTAGTGGCGTCTAACTTGTCATTCCTGAAGTTGCCAGACAGTGGCGTAAAAGTACAAACTATCCGCAAGATCTCATCAGATGTAACGCAACCGAGTAAAGATATTTTTAACGATAAAGCGATCAACCCTACCGTTGAAGTGATTGTTGGTGGCGAAAACGGATAAGGGGTTAGCAACATGGCGCTGCTAACAGATGAAATACAAGAAAAACTCATCAAGCTTTTGATTGATGAGGGTCTTGTCGAGAAGCGCATCTTAGATGATGCAGAAACACGTGCGAAAAAAGAGGACAAACCACTCTTTTCTTTGCTAACCGAAGAGGGCGTGATTGACAATGAGCTATTGACACATGCTGTGGCTCAGGTTTCGGGTGTGCCGTATGTCAATTTAAGCAATAGCTTCATCGATCAAAACATCTTATCTTTACTGCCAGCTGAGGTGGCGGAACGTTTCATGGCAGTCCCATTGGCTGAAGTTCAGAATCGCTTGGCAGTGGCTATGATCGATGCCAATAACGTCCAGGCCGTTGACTATTTGGCAAATCGTATCCAGCGTCCGCTGAAGGTATTTATGGCCTCTGAGGATAGCGTCAGGCATGTGCTGGGCCAATACAAGGCCGATTTGTCTACAGTTAGTGATGCTGCTCAGGTGTCACAAGAAGAAGCAGCCATTGAATCAGCGACTGAGATCAAGACTATTGTCCAGGACTCTCCAATTTCGCGTGCATTAAGCACTATTTTGGAGTATGCGGTGAAAAGTCATGCGTCCGACGTACATATTGAACCGCTCGAGAAGGCCCTGAAGATTCGCTGCCGTGTTGACGGTGTGCTCAGGGAGGTTATGCAGCTACCAAAAAGCATTGAGCCAGCATTGGTGAGTCGTATAAAGATTTTATCCAGCTTGAAAATTGACGAACATCGTATTCCTCAGGATGGTCAGTTTGCTGTGAACGTAGCAGGCAAGGCTGTCGATTTACGTATAGCAATATCACCAGTGGTCTGGGGTGAGCAGGTGGTGATTCGTCTGCTTGATAAGACAGGAAATTCATTTGACCTGGAAGATATGGGCTATGCGGGTCGAGCTCTGCGCAGCATCCGAAAGGGTATTAAGCGACCAAACGGCATGATTTTGACATCTGGCCCGACAGGCTCTGGTAAATCTACTAGTTTGTATGCTCTGATCAAAGAAATTAAGGACGACTCAGTCAATATTGTGACACTGGAAGACCCTGTGGAATATAAGATGGACGGAGTTAACCAGATCCAGGTCAACACCGAGGTCGGATTGACATTTGCTTCGGGATTACGTTCTATTTTGCGCCAAGACCCAGATGTGGTGATGGTGGGTGAGATTCGTGACGCAGAAACGGCTAATCTGGCGGTCCAGGCGGCATTAACAGGTCACTTGGTGTTTTCAACGCTACACACCAACTCAGCAGCTGGCGTGCTGCCGCGTTTGTTGGATATGGGGATTGAACCATTCCTGATTGCCAGTACAGTGAATACGATTATTGGTCAACGCTTGGTCAGGCGAGTTGCACCAAAGCATGATGTCTATCAGTCTTCACCTCTGGAGACACAAACCATTCAATCAACGATTGGTCATTTATTGCCACAGTCACGAGAGCAGGTTGTACCATATGCTCAGGACTTGGGATATAAAGACTTACCGTTGGCTGGCCAGCAATCGTATACTCTAGTCAGAGGTAGGGATACTCCTCAGTCACCGCGAGGCTACTTGGGGCGTGCTGGTTTGTATGAGGTGATGGATGTGACTGAAGAGATTCAAAACTTGATCGTCAAACAGGCGACCTCAGCGGAGATTCAGCGCATGGCGGTACAGCAGGGGATGATTACGATGCGTCAGGATGGTTATTTGAAGGCTTTGAGTGGTATCACAACACTGGAAGAAGTTAATCGTGTTGCAGCAGACACAGCATAAAAAGGGGGAATATATGAACAATCAAGAGCTAAGAATTGAATTATTACTGGAAGATGTGGTTAAGAAGCGCGCATCTGACCTCCATATTCAAGTGGGCTTGCCACCAATGCTGCGTATCGATGGGCGTTTGATGCCAGTAGCTGGTACCATGCCACTTGATGAGGCGGCGGTCGAACGTTTGGTGTTCCAGATTTTGGATGAAGATCAGCGTCAGATCTTGTTGAAAGACAAAGAGTTTGACTTTAGCTTCGCATTTGGTACATTGGGACGATTTCGTGTTAACGCCTTTCATGAACGAGGTAATTTGGCAGCTGCGCTGCGTCTGATTCCCAACGAAATCAAATCAGCTACCGAACTTGGTATGCCGCCAATCGTCAATAGCTTTGCTGACTTCCCACGAGGCTTGGTGCTGGTGACGGGTCCGACGGGTTCTGGTAAGTCGACGACTTTGGCCTCATTGATTGATAAAATTAACTCAGAAAAGTCACACCATATCATTACCATTGAAGACCCAATTGAGTTTACTCACAAATCCAAGCAATCAGTCGTTGTACAGCGAGAAGTCCACTACGATACCTACTCATTCTCAGCGGCCTTGCGATCCAGCTTGCGTCAGGACCCAGACGTGGTGCTGATTGGTGAGATGCGTGACTTGGAAACTATTTCAGCGGCTATTACCATTGCTGAAACTGGACACTTGGTGTTTGCAACCCTTCACACCAACTCAGCTGCCCAGTCGATTGACCGTATGATTGACGTGTTCCCGCCACACCAGCAGCCACAAATTCGCGCACAGCTCAGTAATATCTTGATGGCTATTTGTTCACAACGGTTGGTGCCAGCCATTGGTGGTGGCCGTGTGGTGGCAGCGGAAATTCTCATCGCTAATCCAGCGGTGCGTAACATCATCCGTGAAGGTAAGTCTCACCAGTTGGATGCTGTTATTCAAACTGGTGCCGAGCAGGGCATGCAGACCATGGACAGAACTCTGGCAAATCTGGTGCAGAATGGTACGATTACCTATGATAGCGCACGTGAATTCGCAGTTGATCTAACGGAACTAGAAAGGTTATTGCGAGGATAATATATGAAAAAATACGCCTACGAAGCCAGGGATAGCGCCAGTAATAAAATAGTCAAATCAGTCGTTCAGGCTGAGAGTGAGCATGCGGCTGCGCGTCTGCTGACCGACCAAGGCTTTGTGCCACTAAAAATTGAACTTGAGGACGATAAGTCGAATTTTATTGATAGGATATTGGGCCGTATCACATCCAAAGATAAAATATTGTTCACTCGTCAGTTGTCGACGTTGATTGGCGCAGGATTGCCATTGTCACAAAGTATGCGTACGGTGCTGGAGCAGACGTCTAATAAGCGCATGCAGGGTATCGTTCAAGAAGTGATCGCTGATATTGAAGGCGGTAAACAGCTGTCTGACGCCTTTTCAAAACACCCTGAAGTGTTTGATAAGCTATTCATTGCCTTGGTTTCAGCAGGTGAGGCCTCTGGAACGTTGGATGAAGCTTTGAAGCGAGTGGCAAACCAGCAGGAAAAAGATGCTGCAATGCTGCGTAAGGTCAAGGGCGCTTTGACCTACCCATCAATCGTCCTAGTGGTGATCGTCATGG
>CAUVPL010000013.1:0-9468 GCA_963553685.1 uncultured Candidatus Saccharibacteria bacterium | reverse complement strand
ATAAAATTAAAATACTAAAAGCGAGGAGTTTATGAGCCAAAACAGAGATATTCTATGTAGCGCACTAGAGCTAAACAAGCTACGCCCAGAAGCTGATATGAGCATTGAACAGTATCTTATGACTCCTGAAAGCATGGCACGACAGGTCAATATAATGAAATCTGTGCTCAGTGACAAAAAGGTTTTATTTCTTGGAGACGATGACCATTTATCAGTACTGTTTGGCAAGTATTTAGACGTTTCGCCAGTTGTAGTTGAATACGATGCGCGGATACGTCGCAGTTTACAAGATAATTACGCAAAGAACAACATTAATAGTTACATAATTGAAGAATACGATGCGAGGAATGCTTTGCCTCAACATATCAAGGCTGACGCATTTTATATAAATCCACCGTATTCCTCAAAGAACCATGGCAAAGGCGCAAAGGTTTGGTTAAGCCGAGTAACTGGAGCAGTGCCTGTTGGCTCAGTCTCCGTGCTAGTCTATCCGATAGACGAAGACCTACAGTGGACGATTGACTGTACACATGAGATTCTACAATATGCATACAATTGTGGTTTAATGATCGTTAATATAGATAAAGATGTCCATACATATAGTCATTTGCCAAAAGACCCGGGGCTGCTTTCGTCAAATATATATTTATACAAATACAAAGATTGCGCTGTTAAAGAAATTGAGGATATAGACGGTGTCTCACTCTATCGATAAGCCAGGCGATCTGTTGGTTGTCTGCGGACTATCAGGGTCAGGCAAAAGTACGCTTGCGCGCCATGCTTTACGAATGTTCCCGCAAGAATTGAAGTACATGAATACACTAACCACACGCCCACGCCGCCAAGATGAAGACGATATCGAATATACTTTTGTTGGCATAGGTACATATAGCCAAATGAAAGCAGCGGCTAATCGGTGGGACGAGTCGTTAATCTATGGAAACTACTACGGACTAAACCCAGACGATTATATTGCTCAGCTAGAGCAGGGTACAAATCTTATCGTATGCTCCACACCTTCAGGTAAAGTTGTCGGAGACATGGCAGATATATACGGCGACTCGCTAAAGAGTATACACGTCAAAACCACGCCAACCACTTCGGCAGAAAGATTGCGTCAGAGAAATATTATGCGCGACATGTCTAGAGTTGCTCTTGACGCTGTAATGCTAGATGATGGATTTATAGCCGATTTTTCATTCGATCCATCTGGTAGATTAGAAATAGATACAGCAAACTTCGCAGTGTTAATAGAAAGGATTATTCATGACAAAAAGTAAAACGATTTATTTCATCACCTCCAACCAGCGGAAATTCACCAGCCTCCAGAAACTCCTTCAGCCGCTTGACATTGACCTACAGCGACTTGACTACGATTTTAACGAAGGGCGGGGACTAGATATTCAGACAATTGCCAGAAGTAAGCTGGCACAAGCTAAAAAAGCCTTTCCCGGCAAGCGCCTGATTGTCGATGATCGAGGCTTTTTCATCCCGGCGCTGAAAGGCTTTCCCGGGCCGTTTGTTAAATTGCTGCTGGACAGTTTTAGCTATCCCGGCATTATCAAACTAATGCAAGGCGAGACTGATCGCCGAGCTATCTTTTCTTTTGCGGTGGGTTATTTTGACGGCGAAAAAGACCATATTTTCGTAGCTGATGAGGAGGGCTTTATCATCGATGAACCGCGCGGCGACAATCTGCATGGCTGGACGGAATTATTATATATTTACGGACACCCAAGTTTTCCCGGGCGCAGTTTAGCGGAATTGAACGACGAAGAGTGGCAAGAATATTTGGCGGCGATTGAAGCGGTGGATGGGTTTGCGATGGTGAGAGATTATATAGCAAAAGCACAAAACGAGACAAACAAATAAAAGCCTCTCGCTTTTCCCACCAACCCATGCTACAATAAAACCATAACCAACATCCGCGCGCTGCCGTCAGCAAGGGGATGTTTGTAATCCGAAAGGAGGTGGGCTGATGATATAACTTGCGATGAGTTCGTGTGTTATAGCGGCGTTTTTTCGCCCGTCAGGCGTAAATCACCATCTGCCAAGCGCAAATTGACGCGTGCCAAGCGTGAATTGACGCCCGTCGAGTGCAAATTAGCGTACGTCAACCATAAATTGCCGCGCGCCATTCGCCGACTTTCGGAGATTAACGCACCTCTTTTTCGCAAATCATTCAGACAAGAAAAAATCTCACACGGAAGATTTACAAATCATACGTGGAAGATTTGAAAATCATAGGCGTAAGATTTGGAAATGATACACGTAAGATTGGGACGTCCGACGCGTGAGGTTGGCTGCACGTACGCACGTAGCCGTATAGCGCGCAGTTTGCATCACATAAACGCGTATATTAAGGAGTAATTATGTCTATCAAATATCGAGTTGCGAAACTAAAAAATCCAGCCAAACCAACCGAACCAGCTAAATATTATGCCCGCGAGTCGGAGTCCGGCCGCATCGATCTCCCCGAGCTCGCTGATAACATCGCCCGCCATTCTACTACCGTTAGCAAGACGGATATCCAGGCGGTTTTGACCATCCTGGGCGAAGAATTGGCAGCGCTACTCGCCAAAGGCCACAGCGTCCACTTGGGCGAGCTGGGCTACTTCCATGTCACTCTCAAATCCAAAGGCGTAGCCGAAGAAAAAGACGTCAATCCCAGCCTCATCGAGGAGGCCAAAGCCCGCTTCGTGGCAGGCTCCGTCCTAGAAAAAGAAATCAAGAACGCCAAATTCGAAAAGGCCGCCGAGCCGAAGAAAGAGACGCCAGCACCAAAACCGGGGGCGTAGGTCGTCCAGGGATAATGGATAGGTGGGGCGCGGGGCGGTGAATGTTTCGCGCCCTCACTAGTTACGTGCCATTTAATTCTGTTATAATAACCTACTATGACAACACATCAATTAACCTTAGCCACCGAACCCTTTAACGCCATCACCTCTGGCAATAAAACCATCGAGTCACGACTATACGATGAAAAGCGCCAGAAAATTCAAATAAGCGACCAAATAATTTTTACCAATCGAGACAATTCTAGTCAAACTGCCAATGTTAAAGTAATTGGTTTACTACGCTACGCAACGTTTCATGATTTATTCTCGCATAATGATCCGCGTAATTTTGGCGGCGAGAGTGTTGAATGGCTGGAGAATCAAATGAATGGATTTTATCCGCTTGACAAGCAGCTACAAAACGGTGTTATCGGTATTGAATTTATACTGATTTGATTAGCTATAGCCATAAATTACGCATGTATAGCAATGATGACTTGTATTATTGTATAGGGTATAAGACAATAAGCTCATGCACCGATGTAAGAAATCGTTAGCCGCTGTGGCTATCCGTAAGGCTAAAACAGGCGATTTTGATTTCGTTTTTCGCCTGATGACAGAAGCGCTTGAACCATTTTACGATGGCGATCATCGAGCTCATGCACGGCGGATTTTTACCGCGCATATCAATGGCAACGTCGATTCTGTCGGGCAGTTTTCACTTCTGCAATACATATTTATCGCAGAAGTCAATCGTCATCCTGCTGGGATGATTCATCTGGTCGTCAAGAAGCAGGGGACAGTTAAAATTAGTCCGCTCATCGTTGCGCCAGAATATCGCGGCCAATTTGGCATTGGCAGTAAGTTGCTTCGTCATGCTGAGGATTTTGCTCGCAAACACCACGCTCGGCAGCTCTACTGTACAGCGGCTGCCCAAAACCAAGCCACGCTCAAGTTTCTATTGCGCAAAGGATTTCATCTGGCCGGCAAGGCGCAAGATCATTATAAACCTGACATCGACGAATGTATGCTGTATAAGCCGCTGAGGCAGAGCCTAACTCCTGATTTGTCAGACATTGCAATCGTCCCGTTTGACGAGAAAAAGCACGCCGTAGCGGCGCGCCAACTGATCCTATCACGAGTGGGCAGTAACTTTATTGGCGTGGATGATACATGGGTGGATGCGCTATTTGCTAGCTACCAACGACGCGAGAGCCGAGATGTCAACGCTAAGTATAAGCTCATTTTCATCGCCGAGCAGGATAGAAAGGTCGTTGGCGTTGTCGTTGCAACCCCAAAGAAAGGCCAGCCGATTAAAATCATGCCATTAGTAGCAAAATCAGAGGTTGTTTTCGAAGCGCTGGTAACTCACTTGCCACAATTATTAGCCGGTGATGGTCACAAGCTGTACATCCACCTGGTTCCTGAGCCGTGGCAAATAGCCTGTCTCCAGCGCCACGGCTGGACGATTGAAGGCATGTTCCCCGGAGGATACGCACCAAACAGTGTGGTTCAGCAGTGGGGAATCAGCCTCCAGAAAGGATATCCCGTGCGTAAGATGCGTATCAAGAAACCCTACTTTGACGCAATCATGTCGGGTCGCAAGACCTTAGAAGTTCGCATCGGCTACAACAGTATCAAGCGCCTTAAGGAGGGTCAACTATTGCAGCTCGAAAACGGGCATGCATGTGGTGTCGTGCGAATCAAGTCAATTCGAATCTACAGTAAATTCGCCGACATGCTGGCGGCTGAGCCATGGCAGCAGATCGTACCACAGGCGAAAAGCCAAGAAGAGGCACTTCGCCTCCTTCACAATATCTACCCGCCGCACAAGGAACGTCTCGGCGTTCACGTCATCGAGCTCGAGAAGCAGGACAGCAAGTTAGAGAAACTCGTCTGATTCCTGCCCATTTCACATTCCCTTCACACACCCCTGCTACACTGACATAGAACCAAGAAAGGAGATCTATGTCATTTATACAACGTGCCTGGTTGTATATCACCAGGAAAAAACTCAAAACGCTGATTTTGCTGGCGATTTTGCTGTGTATGTCGACGATTATGCTGAGTGGATTTGCCATCAAGCATTCGACCGACGCGGCGGCGCAATCGCTAGACAAGACGCTCAAGGCCGGCTTCACGCTGGGCAACAATCCGCGCACCAATCCGGGAACAGCCCGCGGTTCGGGAACGGTGTCGAACAAAGATATCGACGCGGTGAAGAATCTGGAGGGTGTGACGGACTATGTCAAACGCCAGAATGCCACGGTCGATTTTATCAATACCAAACTGGTGCCACTACCGAGTGGCGGCAGCGGTTATGATGCCGAGAAAGACAAACAGTTTGGCAACGCCGCGACTATCATCGGCGTCAACAAATCTGAGTCCGAGAAAAAGTTCCGGGCTGAGTCGCTCAAGCTCATCGCTGGCCGGCACATCACCGAGAACGATTCGCACAAGATTTTGGTGCATGAAGACTTCGCCAAGGCTAACAACCTGAAGCTTGGCAGTAAAATCAAACTAAAGGCCAATCAATACGACACCGACAACGAACATCCATCCAAGGACGAGGTTGAAGTAGAAATCGTCGGTATATTTAACGGCAAGAACCCAAAGCAGGCGACGTATCAGGTGGAGCTGTTCGAGAATTTGTTCTTGACTGACCTCGCGACAACTCGCCGATTGAATGCGTATACCGAGCACAATGAGATTTACCAGGACGCCACGTTCTTCACCAAAGGCACCAAACAGCTGGACGAGGTGATGGCACGGGCAAATAAACTGCCAGTTAATTGGCAAAAGTACCAATTGAATAAGAATAGTCAGGAGCTGGCTGGCGTGACTGGCGCGGTGAACGGCGTGTACGGCTTGATCGACGGTATGTTGTGGGCGACGGCGCTGGTCAGTGTCGCAGTGATTGGCATGGTGCTATATTTGTGGATGAATGAGCGCAAACGCGAAGCAGGCGTGCTCTTGGCGACAGGCGTGCCGCAGTCAAAGATTGTGTTGCAATATATCGCTGAGCTAGTGATGATCGCGGTGCTGAGTTTCGGTGCGTCGTACGTTACCGCAGGGCTGATCGCACAACAACTGGGCGATCATGTGGTGTCGCAGGCGGCACAGAATGCCACGCGTCAAGCTGGCAGTTCCCTCAACGGTGCATCGCTCGGTGCTGACGCTGATTCGGTGACGTCATCGCGTACGCTGGACAAGGTGACGGTTGGCGTGCAACCAACGGATCTGCTGGCGGTATGGGGCGCTGGACTAGCGGTGATTATCATCGCGGTGCTGCTGGCTTCGCGGCCGATTACCCAATCAACGCCAAAAGAATTACTAACCGAAGTGGATTAGGGGCGAACGATGACGATTATCAAACGAGCCTGGACGGCTGTGGCGCGGCGGCGGCGTCGCAGCCTGACCATCGCCCTGATCATGACGCTGATTTTCACGCTGCTGATCGGTACGCTGACGGTGCAGCAGACGATGGCGCAGCTGAAGCAATCGGTCGAGCGGAATATTCGTGCCGGCTTTAGTATCGCCAGCAAGCAGCCGTTGGGCGAGGTGTCGATGGACATCGCGCAGCGAGTGCAGCGCCTGGACAAGGTTAAAGCGCACAATTTCCAATCAGAGACTACCGCGGAACTGCCAGGCAAGCAATTGATCGACACGGCGGGCAGTGGCGTGCAGCTGGACGCTAACGTGGCTGGTGAAGCGAAAGTGACGGGCGCCACACAGAGTGATTTGCTTGGCGAATTCACTGGTAAATTTTACCAACTGGAGCAGGGCAAGCATTTGACCGAGCGCGACCAAAACGCGGCCCTCATTCACAAAACCTTCGCCGAGAAAAATAACATCAAGCCAGGCGACAAGCTGGACATCACCAAAGACGGCCGGCGCGTGACGGTAACTGTCGCAGGAATCTTCAGCGGTAAAGGCGAAAAGCCAGCAGTCTTGCAATCTGACATGGCGGAGAATCATCTCATCACCAACTTGGTTGCGGCGCAGCAGCTGACAGGTAGCCAGCAGTTGACGCGGGCGACATATTTCGCCGAAAATCCGCACCAGCTGAAGTCGCTAACTGATCATGTCAAAAGCCTACCGCATGTCGATTGGCAGAAATTCAGCCTGACCGACAACGGGGCGGTATTTGCCGGAGTTCTCCAAAACATCGCTGGCATTCAAAACATCTTGACGATTGCCACCATCGGTGCGGCTGGGGCGGGGCTGGCAGTCTTGTCGCTGGTATTGGTGTTCTGGGTGCGCGGCCGCTTGCATGAAATTGGCATCTTGCTGTCCATCGGCACATCGAAGCGGCAGATTATCGGGCAGTTCTTGGCAGAGCTGGCAATCATCGCTCTAGTTAGCTCGGTGTTCGCGCTCGCTATCGGCTCGGTCGCCTCATCGCAAATTTCTACCGCCCTGACAGCGCAAACCGACCAAAGCCAGCGCATAGAAAAGACTGCGGTGCAAGCCGCGCCAGTAGCGACCTACCTAGAGGCTTTCGCCTTCGGCTACATGGTCGTTCTACTATCAGCCATCGCTGCCACCGCGCCGATTATGCGCCAATCACCAAAGCAAATTTTAGCAAAATTAAGTTAGGAGTTATTATGTCAATACTTACGTTACGCGATATCATTTACTCATACGCCGACGGCACCAGCAATGTGCTGAACGGCATCAATTATCAATTTGAAAAAGGCAAATTCTACGCCATCGTCGGTAGTTCTGGTGCCGGTAAATCGACCCTGCTGGGGCTGCTAGCGGGGCTAGACACGCCGACTGGCGGGCAGATTTTGTTTGATAATGAAGACATTGCCGAGCAGGGGTATTCGCATCATCGCAAGCACAATATCTCGCTGGTGTTTCAGAATTATAACCTGATCGATTATCTGACGCCACTGGAAAACTTGAAATTGGTTAATTCCAAGGCCACCAACGAAACGCTGCACTCCATGGGTCTGGACGATGATCACATTCACCGCAATGTCATGAAACTTTCTGGCGGACAGCAACAACGTGTGGCGATCGGTCGAGCCCTCGTCTCACATGCGCCGATCATCTTGGCAGATGAGCCGACCGGCAACCTGGACGAAACCACCGCCGCCGACATCATCGACATCCTGCGTCGAGCCGCCCATGAAAACGACAAATGCGTCATCGTCGTTACCCACAGCAAACAGCTGGCTAAAGAGGCGGATGTGGTGCTAAAATTGAAGGACAAAGCGCTCCAGTAAGAGCGCCGCAAATGGTCATAACCTGCTTTGGCTAGACGTGAGGGAATCTCTTGTATACTAGTAATATGAGTACTCCACACCACACCATAGCACAATCAATGCGCTATGCGCTGCTCCTCCGCGGTATTAATGTTGGCGGCAAGCATAGGGTAAGTATGGATCGCCTGAAAGCGGACTTGATGGAGCTGGGCTTTCATAGCGTCGTCTCGTATATCAATAGTGGCAATCTGTTTTTTGATAGCAGCGAGCTGGAGGAGGTGATCCGGCGCACCCTAGCGCGCTATTTTGACGCGACCTATGACTTCCCAGTACCGTTTATCATCATCAGTGCCGCTACGCTCCAGCAAGAGGTGGCTCAACTACCAAGCTGGTGGCAGGATGATACGGCCTATCGACGGGATGCGTTGTTCTATTTACCGGAGGCGGATAAGACGGCGATTGAGGCAGAGGCAGCCGCCTGGGCAAATAGCCGCGAGCAGCTCTATTTTGGGCGCACCGCGTTCTTTTATTGCAACCACGATCAAGCCGATTATCTCACCTCAAACTACCATAAAAAGCTGCTCAAAGCCCGGTTTTATAAGCAACTAACGATCCGTAATGGCAAAACCTTCCAGAAGATAATTGAGCTAACGGTGGGGGACTGATGAATATTTACGCCTATCAACGCCCGCTTGGGCCTATTGCCGACGACGAGGCTTTGCGCCAGCAATTTATTGTGGTGTATGACGTTAAGACACACCAGCAAGTCGTGCGCTTTTGCCACGCGTATGGTCATCGACTACACGAGCTCATTGGCCACACCTTCCCATATAACAGTGACATTGCTGACGCGTATGCTGGTATGGAGCAGTGGCTTGCTGGCAAGGCGAACTACCACGCGGCCCGCAACGCGAGCTTTCGGATTGGCCGCCAGGCGCGCTCCGCAACCGACCGAGTAGCGGAGCGTTTCCTGCGCACTATGGCGCAACTCACGGCGAGCCCGCACGTGAAATATCACGGGCTGTGGGCAAGTGACTTTGCCATCACCCTGATCAACACCATATACCCAAATGATGAAGCGGCAGTGCGTGACGAACGCATGGCACAGATACAACTTTTGAAAAGCATCGACTAAATTTTAAATGTAGTTGCGTGTATAAGAGGTATGTTTAATACGGTAGTATAACCTGCGGCTGGTGAGCAATTGAGCTAGCTACACAACTTCGCTATACTGAAGATATGACAAACGCGCAATTACAGCCACTCCTCTACGAGCACATTTGTGTCGACCCAATGAATGCGGATTTTGCGGCACGGGGTTGGCCGCCGGTCTATAGCGCCTCGGCCAGCTCGAGTGCTATTTCTAGATAGAGTATTGCTGGTTGAAGGTCAGGATGATGAGTATTTCTTTAGGGCTGCTATAAAGATACTACATCAAGAAGCTAGTCAATGCATTGCTGTATACGGCGTGAATGGCG